>NZ_JBKVWU010000230.1:0-1055 GCF_046972485.1 Hominilimicola sp. | reverse complement strand
GTCAATGCGTGTGTATACAGTAAAAATGATTTGACGATAAAAGGTAAAGGTACACTTAAGGTAAGCTCAACATATAACAACGCAATCGGCTGTAAAGCTGACGTTACAATAAAGAATTTGACGTTGAACGTAACCGAGGCGGCGAACAACGGTATAAAGGGTAATGATTCGGTAACTGTCGAGAGCGGTAATGTAACTGTAAATTCAAACGGTGACTCGATAAAATCAGACGAAGATCCTGCATATGACGGCGACGTGTTAGAGGGTGGAACTGTTAAAATTGCAGACGGTACAGTTACATTGACAACTGGAACGACCACAAAGGACGGCACAACATCAACAAGTGACGGTATCAAAGCATCAATGCTATGTGATATATCGGGCGGTACAATAAACATCACATCAACAGGCGATGCTATAAAAGCGAACGCGTCAAGCATAGACGAAGACAATCCGACAATCGCAGACGGTGACGGAAGTATCAATATTACAGGCGGTACAATCAATATTTCAGCAGGTGAGGACGGTATAAAGGGCGTAAAGCGCGTCAACGTATCTGACGGAGAAATCACAATCACAAAGGCTGAAGACGGCATACAAGTAAGTGAAGTTTTTTATGATACAGACGGAACAACCGTAAAAGCATATGTAACGGGAAGTATAGGAATAAGTGGCGGAACATTTAATATAACAAGCAGTGAAGACGGTATTCAGTGCGGTACGGGTAACATTACAATTACCGGCGGTGATGTAACGGTTAATTCAACAATGGATTGTATCCAAGCCGAGAATATATTGAATATCTCTGACGGTACATTCGATTTGAAAGCATACGGCGGTGCGCCTGCAACGGTATCTTCAAACAATTCGTCAGTATCAAACAGCTGCAAAGGTGTTAAGGCAGGAAATCTTGTAAATATCAGTGGCGGTACATTTAATATAAACACATATGATGACGGCATACATTCAAATAACACTGTTCGTATATCGGGCGGTGATATAGATATTGCCGCAGGTGATGACGGTGTACACGGCGACAGCTATTTGTATATGAC
>NZ_JBKVWU010000229.1:0-1117 GCF_046972485.1 Hominilimicola sp. | reverse complement strand
TGTATCTGTATTATATTTGTCGCTCACTGCAAATTCCTGTACATCGTCTATCGAGCATTTATTTTTATTCCAAAACATATTCACCTTATTTTTGCACATATTGATTGTCGCTCGAATCAGCCATGATTTTTCGTGGCTTTCATCATTGAACGACGGCTTTTTATCGATTATCCGCAAAAACACGTCTTGGACAATATCTTCCGCGTCTGCCCGATTTTTCAAATATGTATATGCTATTCTAAGCACCATATCGCTGTATTTATCAAGCAAATCACTGATATAATCTTTCGTAACTTCCAAGCAAAGACCCTCCCCATTTCATTTATATGAATACAATTATTTAATGCTTGAAATTATGTCTGTAATATCCTTTTCGGTAAGATTACCGTTTGAGTACAACGAGAATGTAAGGCCGCCGTTTGTCCAGATGGTACTCATTGTTTCTTCTGATTTTCTGACCTTAACCTCAACGTCACCGACTTTGACTGTCTTTATGTCCTTATATTCGTTGTAATCGCCGCTTATGTCGTTACTGCCTTTTTCTACTCTGTATGTAATTTCCTTATCGCCGTTTTTGTAGATAAGTTGCAGCATTTCGTTTGACATTACCGACACGATTTCAAGTTCATATTCCTTTACATTTGACGGAACAACCGCACTAAAAGGCAACACCTTTTGAGCTTCATCAACTGTCTTATATTCTACAAACGGATTCGGCATTCCGACAATTTCTTCTTCATTATTATCATTATCTGTCTTGATTGTGATTACGTTATCCTTAACCGAAACAACATCTTCACAATACAAAATATTGAACATATCCGCAGGAACATATGTAGTGCCGTTCTTTAAAGCTGGTGCAACGCCCAACGCTGTCGGTGCGCTCATACCGATTGCGGTTGATGACGCCATATAGTAATTATCCTGACCTATGTAAACGATTGTATTTACTTCGCCGTTATCAAGTGAAATACCTTGACACTCGCCGTCCCACTTAACCTTAAAACCAAGCTTTTCAGCTACTGTTCTAAGCGGTACCATCATATGCTTATTCAATTCATAAACCGTTTCGCCGCCCAAATCAAGTGTATGGTTTTCAATAACTACTGAATAACTG
>NZ_JBKVWU010000228.1:0-1126 GCF_046972485.1 Hominilimicola sp. | reverse complement strand
ATTTTAAAAATCTCCGCTTTTTTAATGCTATTTATTATTGAAGTATCGCCAAATCGTTTGCTTCACACATATTGCTTATTCCGTAAAGTATAAGCACCTCGTCATAGCTGTTCTGCTCCGTCAATGCAGATACATTATTAAGATAATATCTCAAGTCCACCATATCAATCTGCGAACAATTTTCAGCCATAAACGGCACGAAACAATGTGCATAGCTGTCTTTTATCACAAGCACTTTCTTACCGTCCTCATTATCGTTATTCACAATCCTTTCAAAATTATGATTTCCGTCAAGGAACACCGGGTATTTATCAAGTTCTTCGAGATGTTCTTTAAAAAACATACTGTCATAAACCTCATCTTCAAAGCCGTCATTAATCGTCACCGTAACATTAATCGGATATTCCCACGTTTCTATACTGTCAGATTTTTCGTACCACAATGCACTTTTTGAATAAGTCGTGCCGAAAAAGCCGTCTGTACTTTCAATATCATAATCACTGCGAACTTCAATATTTTCACTTTCCGCCCACTTTTTATATGCCAAATACGCACCGTAACTTGTCCAGTGGTGGTCGGTTTTATAATAAATCTGCTTGTCCTTGTTTTCGGTCAGAGTATCGCGTATATCAATAAATTCTGCGTTCTCTGCCCTGTTTTTTACATCGTCGATTATTTCGCTGTCATTATATTCGGTATGAACTTTCGGAAGTTCTTCCGACATTATATATCCCGTTGACGGTACAACAATAAGTTTTGTTTCGATACCCGTATTTTTCACGAAATTATTTATCGCTGTTATATTTGCATTTAATTTCTCTTCATCACACTTTACAGGTGTGTTAATAATATACCCGTCTTTTCCTTTATATACCCCATTTGAGCCGTTACGTCCCGAATAAAGCATATAATATGAATCGGTTGACGCAAAGAAATTTCTTGCGGGAAAGTGGTCTGAAATATATGTTTCAAAATCCTTTTCCCATTTTCCGTTAAACAATTTTTGTACACTGAATTCAGGGAATTTTGCAAGTGTTCGTTTTTCGTTCACCGAAACCTCTTGTTTCGGCAAAAACGCGGTAAGCGCCGCCATTGCACCTATAAATCCGCAAAACAATACTGTAAG
>NZ_JBKVWU010000227.1:0-1136 GCF_046972485.1 Hominilimicola sp. | reverse complement strand
GAATAGAACATTCTGATATGGCTGACGATGTGGAACTTCAAAAGAGTAATATACTTATGATAGGTCCGACAGGCAGCGGTAAGACGTTCCTTGTACAAAATCTTGCAAAGATACTTAATGTACCTTTTGCCATAGCTGATGCTACTTCTCTTACTGAGGCGGGCTATGTCGGCGAGGACGTTGAAAATATATTATTAAAACTTATTCAAGCGGCTGATTACGATATTGACGCTGCGGAACGCGGAATTATATATATTGACGAAATTGATAAAATTGCACGAAAATCCGAAAATCCGTCAATTACGCGTGACGTTAGCGGTGAAGGTGTTCAACAGGCACTTTTGAAAGTGCTTGAAGGCACTGTTGCGTCAGTTCCTCCGCAGGGCGGAAGAAAACATCCGCACCAAGAACTTATTCAGATTGATACAACGAATATTTTGTTTATATGCGGCGGTGCTTTTGACGGTATCGAAAAGATTATCGGCTCAAGAACAGGTAAGCAAGGTTTGGGATTTGGTGCACAGATTTCAAGCAAGAAAGAGTCTAACATCAATGAATTGCTGGGTAAACTTATACCGCAGGATTTGCTTAAATTCGGATTGATTCCTGAATTTATAGGCAGACTTCCTGTTTTTGCAAGACTTGATAAACTTGACAGAAAAACGCTTATTACAATTCTTACAGAACCGAAAAATGCACTTATAAAGCAGTATAAAGCCTTGTTTGCATTTGACGGTGTAAAGCTTGAATTTGAAGATGACGCGATAGAGGCAATCGCTGATAAAGCGATTGAAAGAAATACAGGTGCGAGAGGACTTCGTTCAATTATCGAGGAGGCAATGTCTGACATTATGTTTGAAGTGCCGTCCGATGACAGTATAAAAACCGTTATCATAACAAAGAAGTGTATAACAGATTTAAAAGAACCTAAGATTATACACGAAACTAAGGAAACGAAGAAACTCAAAGAAAATTTAGAGCCTGACGGAACTCAGGGTTAAGAAACTTTAGGAAGGTGTGAGAAAGAATGTTTGTATCAGAAGATTTGACAGTAAACGAGAAAAATCATCTTGTTATTGGTAAAAATGATACTGTTGAACTTGCAAAGGAGTTTGGAACTCCGCTATATGTATTAG
>NZ_JBKVWU010000226.1:0-1181 GCF_046972485.1 Hominilimicola sp. | reverse complement strand
AAGGTGCGGTTGCCGGTGCGGCACATGAGGCAATTCAGCAGATTGTCGATAAGTGCGTCGGACTTAATCTCGGCGGTAAAATCGGTATTGCAAGACACGGTTCACATATCGGTGTATGCGTATTTTTTGCTATCGGTTTATTGAATCTTAACGATGTCGCAATCGGTATGGGACACAGAGTAGTGTAATCAAAGGAGAATGGTAGTATGGTAAGAGCAATAAGAGGAGCAACAACGGTTGAAAATAATGACAGAGAAGAAATTATAGAGGCGACAAAGGAAATGCTTGAAACTATAATTTCGGAAAACAATATAAAAACAGAAGATATGGTGTCTGTCATTTTTACGATAACGCCCGATCTTGACAAAGTTTTTCCGGCTGTTGCGGCAAGAAAAATGGGGATAGTTGATGTACCGTTGCTTGATATGAGCGAGCCGGAAATTGACGGTGCATTAAAGAAGTGCATAAGAATTTTAATGCACATAAATTCCGATAAACAAAATAAAGATATGGTACACGCATATTTAAGGGGTGCAACGGTGTTGCGTCCCGATTTGGTAAAATAAATCTAAAGGAGAACAAAATGAAATATATTTCAGTTGCGGTGGACGGACCGGCAGGAGCAGGTAAAAGCTCCGTTTCAAAGGCTGTTGCCAAAAGTCTTGGCTATACATACATAGATACGGGTGCAATGTATCGTGCGGTTGCACTTTTTGCTATTAACAACGGAATAGACGCGAAAAATGAAACAGAAAAACTGATAAGCCGTCTTAACGAAGTGGAAATCGACATAAAATATACAGATGAGGGACAGCAGATTTATTTATTAGGCGAGAATGTTTCAAAGCGTATCAGAGAAGAAGACGTTTCTGTAGGTGCGTCAAATGTTGCGGTAATTCCCGAAGTCAGAAAAAAACTTGTTGAACTTCAAAGAAAAATGGCTGAAAGTGCAAATGTTATAATGGACGGTCGTGACATATGCTCATATGTACTTCCGAATGCGGACGTTAAGATTTTTCTTACCGCGTCGGCTGAATCAAGAGCGAAAAGAAGATATGACGAACTTTGCGAAAAAGGCATTGAATGTGATTTTGAGAAAATTAAAGCCGATATGGAATATCGTGACAAGAACGATTCTCAAAGAGCCGTTGCGCCTTTGAAAAAAGCTGATGACGCAACAT
>NZ_JBKVWU010000225.1:0-1247 GCF_046972485.1 Hominilimicola sp. | reverse complement strand
CGCGGAAAGAATTCTCTTGTAATGATTATATACCGCTACCGACAGAATTTTCTTTGCGTCCTCCTGTCCGACAACATATTCATCAAGAAAAGCCTTTATTTCCTTCGGCTTAGGCAGTTCAGTAGCCGTAAATCCGCCCTTATGCTCAAATTCACCGTCAAGTATACTGTTGCACATATCTATACATTCGTTACAGATATATACACCCGGTCCCGACAAAAGCTTATCTACTTCTTGTTCAGTTTTTCCGCAGAATGAACATCTGAAATGTTTATTTTCGTCCATATATTTATACTCCTTTATTTAGAGGCTTTTACAATAACCTCATCAATAAGGCCGTATTCCTTAGCCTCTTGAGCAGTCATAAAGTTATCACGCTCTGTATCCTCACAAAGCTTTTCGTAAGTTTGTCCCGTACGCTCTGCAAGAATTTCATTCATCTTCTTCTTTGTATTAACAAGATGATCTGTGTATATTTTAATATCAGTTGTCTGACCGCTAAGTCCGCCGCCGGCAATAAGAGGTTGATGTATCATAACCTCACTGTTCGGCAAAGCAAATCTCTTGCCTTTTTCACCGGCCGCAAGCAAGAATGCACCCATACTTGCCGCCATACCGATACAAATTGTAGATACGTCACACTTTATATACTGCATTGTGTCGTAAATTGCCATACCTGCAGTAATCGAGCCGCCCGGGCTGTCAATATAAAGCTGAATATCTTTATCAGGATCCTTTGCTTCAAGATATAAAAGCTGTGCCACAACAAGACTTGCCGTTGCGTCAGTTACCTGATCTGCCAAGAATATAATTCTGTCCTCAAGCAGTCTTGAATAAATATCGTATGAACGTTCGCCTCTGTTGGTCTGTTCAACGACCATTGGTACTAATGCCATACTATTCATCCCTTTCCGAAATTATGAAATTATTTTACCTGTGCATTGTTTACAATCATAGTGATTGTCTTTTGAATTTCAAGGTCTTTCTTAATGCTTTCCTTTTCAGCGTCACCAAGAAGTTCCTTAAGCTTGTCAAGTTCCATATTGTACTTCTTTGACATATCTACAAGTTCAAGTTCAACTTCTTCAGGACCTGCTTCGATTCCTTCAGCCTTTTGAATTGCCTCAAGAACAAGCGAACCGCTTAGCTGTTTCTTAGCCTGTTCAGCGAATTGAGCTCTTAGAGCGTCCATTGTCATACCTGTATATTGCATATACATATCAAGGTTCATACCTTGGTATGAAAGT
>NZ_JBKVWU010000224.1:0-1272 GCF_046972485.1 Hominilimicola sp. | reverse complement strand
GCATTGTTTGAATGCGAAACGGTTGACAATTCAAAAGTTACAAATACCGTTCATCTGCCGAAAATATCAGCCGACTTCTTCAAGACTGATGTTAAAGACAAATTTGACGCTATCGAACTTATACCCGAAAGTATTATCACAAAAAAGGTTACTGTATCGTATTCCGACAGCCTTTCTAAAGTATGCGTTATCGAACGTCATCATAATTTAGGTACAAAGGGTATCGGATTTGTAACCAATTACGGAATTACAAACGGTGCTATCGCCACTTCTATCGGTCACGACAGCCATAATGTAATCGTTATCGGCGATAACGACAGCGATATGGCACTTGCCGTAAATACTCTCGGTACAAGCGGCGGTATTGCAGTTTGTTCAGAGGGTAAAGTTATCGCGTCAATGACTCTTGATATTGCGGGACTTATGTCCGTAAAATCAGCCGATGAAGTTACAAGAGAACACGATAACCTTTACAGTGCCGCAAAAGTGCTTAATATAACAGATAAAATCGATCCGTTTTTGTCACTTGCATTTTTGCCGCTACCTGTAATCCCCGAAGTTCGTATTACCGATTCGGGACTTTTCGATGTTATTAATTTTAAATTTGTGGAATGATGTTTTATTTTGCGGAGGGGCGATCATTGGTCGCCCTTTTTCTGTTCCTCTATCACCACCCCTCATTCGACTCTGTCGACAGCTCCCCTCTATGGGAGCCTTACTTGCCTCTCCTTGAAGAGAGGTGGCACGCAATGTCGGAGTGGTGGCTGTTATTCGACGTCCTTTTTTCACATTTCAACACGTTAAGGCAAGCCGATATGGCTTGCCTTATTTATTAATTTGTTGCACTTGTGTCAGTTGTGTTATCCGCTGTTTTTTGTCTGTGACCGCCGCCGAAACCAGAATTTGACTTTGTTCCTATCTTCGTTATACTGCTTTCAATTTCGGCACTTCCGACTTCTTCACCGCTTGCGTAAACCGTATACGTTTCACCTGTTTTAAGTTTATCCGATGAGTACACAATCTTACTTCCTCCTTTAACTGCTGTATACTCAGCGATTGTCTTACCGTTTGAATCAGTTATCTTAACTTCATCACCCGCGGAAATCTGTGAAGTTGTGTATGCCAAAATTACGTTTTGAGCAGAGTAGCTGTTCGGACTTTCGTCCATACCGCTGCCGCTTACACCTATAATTGTACCGCCGTTTACTATAAACGCACCGTCTGTATCAAAAGCACTTTCTGCACCCATTGCCTGTGCGTCAACCGTAACAG
>NZ_JBKVWU010000223.1:0-1294 GCF_046972485.1 Hominilimicola sp. | reverse complement strand
ACCGTAAGCAACTACTGTTTCGATGTATGACTTATACTGTGAATCAGCAATATCAGTAAATTCAGTTTCGCCTGTCTTTGTCAGTCCCAAACCGTATGCAAGAAGTTTTGCAACTTCGCCTCTTGTAACTGCACCGATTTCAACTGAATCAACACCTTCAAATGCACCCTTTTGAGCAAGATATGCAAGACCTCTTACATACCATGTACCCTCATGCTTTGCAATGTTATCTATTACAGGATAAACTGTATCTGTTGTACCGTACTTTTGGTCAACCATTCTTGTAATCATAGCTGCAACCTGTTCTCTTGTAACAGCATCGTCAGGAGCCATCTTAACTTCTGCAACCCATTTACCGCCGACTACGTTACCTTCTTCGTCAGTCACGTCTACTCTTTGAATAGCAGGTTCATAACCGAATATATACGCATAGCCAAGACCTTGAAGATCCACTTCTTCGCCAGGTGTAACAGTCGGGGCAGGTGTAGGTTCTTCAGTTGGTTCCGGTGTTGGTTCTTCTGACGGTACAGGTGTTACGTCAGGAGTTGTATTACCTGCATGACCCCAAATTACCGCACCATCACCGTAAATATCAAGTGAATTACAGATTAGTTGACCGCGGTTAATACCGTTACCTAATGTTGTACCAATCTTTACATCGGCTTTCGGAGCATATACTGTACCTTCAATATTAGCACCGCCGCCGTAAATGTTTAATGTTTCCGCACTTGTTACAGTGTTACCTACCATATGGCAAGATACTTCATATGAAGTTGCATTGATTGCGTTTACATTACCTGTAACTCTTTCATCAGCATACTGACCGCTGTTTGCAAATCTTACTGTTTCAGCCTTTGTTACAATGTCACCTGTAATCTTACCGTCAAAGTCAAACTTTGATGTTCCGTAAGAATAAATATCACCCTCAAGAGTAAATGTATTACCGAATGATACAGGTGCGCTGCCAAGAACTATATCACCCTTCGTCGGAGCATTGAATGATAGATTCTGCGGTTCACCGTCATAGTAAATATCCGCGCAAATCATAGAGTTTGCACTTGTACTGCCGATTGAAACCCAGCTGTCACCCCATTGACTCGGAACGATAATCCATTTCAAATCGCCTGTACCGAAATCAAATGTACCGTCACCTGTGTCAACTACGTTTACCATAGCCTCACCCGGAGCTTGTGAAATAAGATATGCAGGATTGTCGCCTACTACTTCAATATAACCTTTCTTATCGTTAGCAGTAGAGAATGATAATTGATTAACTTTTACATATACCGGACCG
>NZ_JBKVWU010000222.1:0-1343 GCF_046972485.1 Hominilimicola sp. | reverse complement strand
GTGTTATTCTTCAATTCGGCGGTCAGACTGCTATCAAACTTGCAAACTTTCTTGACAGTATGCACGTTCCTGTACTTGGTACACAGCCTAAGTACATTGACGAGGCTGAAGACAGAGAAAAGTTTGACGAAATGCTTGAAAAACTTAACATAAAGCGTCCAAAGGGTAAGGCTGTTTGGAGTGTTAAGGAAGGTATTGAAGAAGCTAATAAGCTTGAATATCCGTTACTTGTACGTCCGTCATACGTTCTTGGCGGTCAAGGTATGGAAATTACAAGAAACGGAATCGACCTTGTAAGATACCTTACAGACGCATTTATTAAAGATACAAAAAATCCTGTTCTTATCGACCGTTATCTTGGCGGACGTGAACTTGAAGTTGACGCTATTTGTGACGGTACAGACGTTCTTATTCCGGGTATCATGGAACACCTTGAAAGAGCCGGTGTACACAGCGGTGACTCAATTTCAATTTATCCACCGCAGAATGTACCTCAGCATATTATTGATAAAATCGTTGACGTAACATACAGAATTGCACTTGAACTAAAGGTTATCGGTATGATTAACATTCAGTTTATCGAATTCAGAGATGAACTTTATATTATCGAAGTAAACCCACGTTCAAGCCGTACGGTACCTTATATCACAAAGGTTACAAACGTACCTGTTATTGATATTGCAACAAACATTATGCTTGGCAAATCACTAAAAGAAATGGGTTATTCAACAGGTATTGCACCGCAGACAAATACAGTCGCTATAAAAGTTCCTGTATTCTCAACCGAAAAATTACCGCAGGTTGAAGTAAGTCTTGGTCCTGAAATGCGTTCGACAGGTGAGGTTTTAGGCGTAGGTCAAAACTTCCACGAGGCTATGTACAAAGGATTTACTGCCGCCGGTACAACAATTCCAAAGGCAGGTTCAACAATTCTTGTTACGGTTCGTGAAATGGATAAAGAAAACTTCTTGCCTATCGCAAAGAAATTCCACGAACTTGGCTGCAAGTTTATTGCCACTGCCGGCACTGCAAAATTGCTTGAAGATAACGATATTCCGGTACAGGTTGCAAAGAAGATTTCAGAGGGTGTTCCGAATATCCTTGATGTTATCAGAAGCGGTATGATTGACCTTATCATCGACATTCCTAAGAAGGGTAATGATATTCATTCAGACGGATTCAAAATCAGACGTACAGCTATTGAATGTGACGTTTCGATTATGACAAGTCTTGACACTGTTAAAGCACTTGTTGATGTTATGGAACATCGCTACACACCTGATACTGTTGAAGTTATTTCACTTTCGGATATTAAATAACATACAAAAAGCGGAGATTTTAAA
>NZ_JBKVWU010000221.1:0-1413 GCF_046972485.1 Hominilimicola sp. | reverse complement strand
AGATGAAGCCGACAATACCGATCCGCGAGCTTTTTCAAATCAAAAAGCATGGAAAAGATTGCTTGTGCTTTTGGCAGGCGGTGTTTTTAATATCATTTTGGGTTTTGTACTGTTTCTTGTTATTGTTCCGTCAACGTCGCCTGCACGAACAAATGTTATTGATACGGTTGTTCCGCACAGCTATATAGAACAAGTCGGAGTACAGCCGAATGATAAGATTATAAAGATTAACGGAAAGAAAATCAATTTCTATAATGATATTTCACTTTATACTCAAAATTTCAAAAAAGACGAACAGGCAACCGTAACGGTTTCAAGAAACGGTGAAAAAATCGACTATTCATTTATGCCGACGGAGCAAATTGTCAAAACAACTTACGGAGAAAACGGCGTGCAAGTCGACAGTACAATAAACGGATACACAACAGGTCAGTTTGTGGAATATTCCGATAAAATGCCTAAGGACGATTCACTTGTAGGTCAGTCGGAAACAAGCACAAGATATATAATAGGCTTTACACCTAAAACAAAGGATATAACGATATTTAATGTTTGGGGAGAGTCTTTAAATGAAACCGAATTTGTGGTTAAGCTTGTGTATCAGTCATTCTGGCAGATGATAACAGGTAAGGTCGGAGTAGATCAAATGTCAGGACCTGTCGGAATTGTAAGCGAAGTGAACAACGCGGTTAATTCGGGCAGTTACAGTTGGCTTTATGTGCTTAACTTGGTTGCAATTTTGACAATAAATCTCGGAATATTCAATATTCTTCCGATACCTGCACTTGACGGCGGAAGAATATTGTTTGTACTGATTGAAATGATACGCAGAAAGGCTATTCCGCCTGAAAAAGAGGGGATAGTTCATGCAGTCGGAATGTTATTGTTATTGGCATTCATTGTGTTCGTATCATTCCACGATATAATGCGTTTATTCAATAAGTGAGGTTAATATTTATGAGAAAACAAAAAAGAATTGTAAATATAGGCGGTGTGAAAATCGGCGGTGACAATCCCGTTGCAATTCAGTCTATGTGTAATACCGACACAAGAGATGTCAAAGCAACGGTAAATCAGATACATGAACTTGAAAATGCAGGCTGCGAGATAATTCGTGTTGCCGTGCCTGATATGGTTGCGGCTAAAGCAGTAGCGGATATAAAAAAGCAAATTCATATACCGCTTGTTGTCGATATACATTTTGATTATCGTCTTGCGTTGGAATGTATGAAAAACGGTGCGGATAAAGTCAGAATTAATCCCGGCAATATCGGTGACCGCGACAGAGTAAAGCAAGTTGTCGAAATGGCAAAGGAAAGAGAAATCCCTATCAGAATCGGCGTCAACGGCGGTTCGCTTGAAAGAGAATTACTTCAAAAATACGGCGGTGTAACTGCCGACGCACTTGTGGAA
>NZ_JBKVWU010000220.1:0-1414 GCF_046972485.1 Hominilimicola sp. | reverse complement strand
AATCGGTACGGCGCACCATCAGCTTATGGCATTTTTCGATATTGAAAAGATTAAGACGCTTACCGAAAACAATTACGCCGACTTTGTCGCATCCGAGCTTGTCCGCGTCACAAATGACGGTCAGATTGACAGCAATGTTGTTTCGGATAAAAATATAGCCGATATGATATGCAAAAATGTCACAAGCTTTTGGAAAAGCGATATGGGTAAAGAAGTTTTAAGTGCAAAAAAAGTATATCGTGAAAGTCCTTTTGAAATATCAATTCCGGCATATGAATACGACAACACTTTACCGGACGAGTACAGAAACGAACAGATTATTTTACAAGGTATTATTGACTTATACTTTGAGGATAAAAACGGTGATATAATCCTTGTCGATTACAAAACCGACAAATGCACTTCCAAAGCAGAACAACTTGCAGTTGCAAAAAAATATGAAAAGCAATTAATTCTTTATGCACGTGCCATGGAAAAAATCTTAAAAAAATCTGTAAAAGATAAATATTTGTATTTATTTTCTCCGCAAAGTGTGGTAAAATTAGATTAGTAAAATTTTTTGAGGTGATATAATGTCAAACTACGGCAATTTGAATATAAACAGAAATAAGAACAGAAAAGGTAAAAAAATTATTATCGCCTTGATTTGTATTGCGGTTTTAATACTTGCATTTATATTTTATATAGGTATTACAGTCGGAAGCAACAACGACAAATCCAACCAAATAGCCGACGCAATTCAAGAAAATACGGAATTAAAGTTAAAGGTAAACGAACTTAACGACCAGATTGCACAAATGCAGGAAGAAATAGATTCACTTCACGCAGAACTTGAGGCTATGCCGACGATTGAACCGACACTGCCGTCAGGCTCACCTGCTCCGTCAGTATCTCCTACTTCACCTATTTCACCGAGAATCGGTGTTCAATAAAAATTAATACAAAAGGTCTGTGGCTTTACCACAGACCTTTTAATTTGTTGTTTTATTATAATTCTACAATAGTTTCAACTTCAAGAAGTACGTCCTTCGGAAGTCTTGCGACTTCTACGCATGAACGAGCCGGATAAGGCTCTGTAAAATATTTAGCGTATACTTCGTTAATCTTTGCAAAGTCATTCATATCCTTAATAAATACTGTTGTCTTTACAACATTTTCAATACTTCCGCCGGCAGCCTCAATAAGGTTCTTTACGTTTGTAAGTGCCTGTTCTGCCTGTGCCTCAACGCCCTCAGGAATATCGCCTGTTGCAGGGTTAATCGGAATTTGTCCCGATGTGAACAGCATATTTCCGACAGTTATTGCCTGTGAATAAGGTCCGATTGCAGCCGGAGCATTGTTTGTCTTTGTTTCTTTCATTTGTACCATTCCTCTCATTTTATAAAATTTATATGGTAATTAAATAGCATACAAC
>NZ_JBKVWU010000219.1:0-1416 GCF_046972485.1 Hominilimicola sp. | reverse complement strand
AAGGAGAAATAATTAAAACTACCCCCCTTTCGAGATAGTTTTAATTATACGTGAACAATGATAAAAGACATTATACAAAATGTTTATTCAAAACGTCCGCTTGTTCATAACATAACCAACTACGTTGCCGCAACGGATTGTGCAAATATAACATTGACAATCGGTGCGTCACCGATTATGGCTGATGAGCCTAAGGAAGTCGGTGAAGTAACACAAATTGCCGACGGACTTGTTTTAAACTGCGGAACAATTTCCGAAAGTCGATTAAACGCTATGCTTATATCCGGTAAAACAGCAAAGTCAAGAGAAATACCTATCGTTCTTGACCCTGTGGGAGTAGGCATTTCCAAATTCAGAACAAGTGCCGTTCATAAAATAATTACGGAAGTAAAACCCGATATTATAAGACTTAATGCATCGGAACTTAAAAGCATTTGTCTTAACATTAAAAATATGTCAGGTGTGGACGCCGTTAATATTGACAGTTTGGACGATACTGTTGAGCTTGCAAAAAAGCTTTCGCTTAAGACCAACGCGATTATAGGTGTAAGCGGTATATCGGATATTGTTACGGACGGCAAAAATACCGCCGTTATTTCAGGCGGACACGCAATGATGAAAAAAATTACAGGCTCCGGCTGTATGCTTTCATCTGTTATCGGTGCATTTGCCGCCGCAAATCCGAATAATCTTTTTTATGCGGTATCTGTTGCATTCGGTTTATATGCAAGTTGCGGAAGAAACGCATACAAAGAAAATATAGGTATCGCAACATATAAAAACAACTTTTTTGATGAAATGACAAATCCTGATTTGGAGGGGATTGAAATTGAATATAGATAAAAAAGCACTAAGACTTTATGCTGTTACGGACAGAACATGGCTCGACGGCAGAACGCTTTATGATGACGTTGAAAAAGCCTTAAAAGGCGGTGTTACACTGCTTCAGCTACGCGAAAAAAATATGTCAACAGACAATTTTATAAATTCTGCAAAAGAAATAAAATCATTGTGCGAAAAATATAATGTACCTCTTATTATAAACGACAACGTGGACGTGGCAAAAGCGGTTAATGCAGACGGTGTGCATATCGGGCAAAATGATATGCCCGCTCACGAGGCAAGAAAAATCTTGGGTAAAAACAAAATAATCGGCGTCACCGCAAAAACTGTCGAGCAAGCACAAAAAGCCGAAAAAGACGGTGCTGACTATCTTGGCAGCGGTGCAATATTCGGTACAACAACAAAAGGTGACGCAAAGAAAATGGATATGCAGACTTTGAAAAGCATAACAAGCTCTGTTAATATACCCGTTGTCGCAATCGGCGGAATTGACGGTGATAATGTACTTCAATTAAAGGGTACAGGCATAGTCGGTGCGGCAGTTGTTTCGGGTATTTTTGCACAAGATGATAT
>NZ_JBKVWU010000218.1:0-1458 GCF_046972485.1 Hominilimicola sp. | reverse complement strand
ATAAAGTATATGTTCCATCAATCCACCACCTAAAATACATCTGTTACATTACTACAAATCTCAAAAATTGTCAAGACCTTTGGCGAACAAGTTCGTACATTAATATCGCCGCCGCAACTCCCGCATTTAGCGATTCGGCTTTCCCCAAAATCGGAATTTTAACGCATTGACACATTTTCTGAACATCTTCCGATATTCCGTTTGCCTCATTTCCTACTATTATAATAGTAGGTTTTTTCATATCCGCACTGCGGTAATCTATTGTATTGTCACCAAGTGCACCGCCGATAAGCTGAAAACCGCTGTTTTTGTATTCGCTGAGTTTTTCATATGACACACCTGTCACAACTCTCATATTGAAAAATGAACCCATACTTGAACGCACCGTTTTCGGACTGTACAAATCAACGCACCCATCCGACAACAACACTCCGTCAAATCCTGCCGCATCAGCCGTTCTGATTATCGTTCCGAGATTACCCGGGTCATTTATACAGTCGCAATATATATACGATTTTTCTGTGTTGGGTGTAAAATCGGTTTCATCTTCGATTTTCACAACCGCAAGTATGCCCTGCGGTGCTTTTGTATCGCACATTTTCATAAATACGTCGTCTTGTACCTTGTATAATGAAATATCTTTCGGATATTTGAAATTCTCGTTTTCAAAAAAACTGTCCGATACATATAGTGCCGTTATCTCCCTTTCGGAATTTAATGCGTCCGATACCGATTTTATTCCTTCTATTGTATACTCACCGTATTTCTGCCTTGATTTTTTCTGCGACAGCGATTTTACATATTTGCATTTATTGTTTGATGAAGAAGTAATCTCTAACATAAATCATTTCCTTATCTATTCTATATAAGTATTTTCAACTAATTATATACCCTTTTTTTGAAATTGGCAACAATTAATTTAAGTAACAAAAAAATTTCGTGCAACGTATTATACCATAAGAACTTTTAAGGAGATGATTTTAGTGGAAACAAATGTACTGTTCGCGCTGTCGCTGACGGTTATGGCAGGACTTGCAACCGGAATCGGCAGTATAATAGCATTGTTTGCAAAAACCACAAATACAAAATTTCTCGCCGGCTCGCTCGGATTTTCAGCCGGAGTAATGATATACGTTTCAATGATTGAAATTTTTCAGAAGTCACGCACATATATCGCGTCAGCTACAAATGACACTGTGGGATATTATATCGCGGTAGTATCATTCTTTGTCGGAATACTTCTTATCGGACTTATAGACTACTTTGTGCCGTCAACAGAGGGCGATATAGGTAATCTGACCGAAAACGAAACCCGCTCGATTGCCCTAAAACGTATGGGATTTATGACCGCCCTCGCAATCGGCATACATAACTTCCCCGAAGGCCTCGCAACCTTCACTTCCGCCCTAAAAGACCCTCATCTCGGGCTTGCCATAGCTGTATAGATAACAACAAGAT
>NZ_JBKVWU010000217.1:0-1544 GCF_046972485.1 Hominilimicola sp. | reverse complement strand
TATATAATGTAGAACAGCAAATAAAAGAGGTTACAAACAAAAATGTTGAGATAATCGACATTCGTGAATTCGGCGAATCGGAAAGAATTGAAGTGATAAATCAAGCGACTTTAATTTATTCCGAACATCCGCTGATCGAAAAAATATTTGCTCAATCAATGATGGAAGATTTTAAAATTGCTATGGATGAAAGAAAGGACGTTCAGCAGAGATATAAAGAATGCGGAACGTGCTATTTACAGTAAAACAGAGGTAAATCAATGGAAAAGGATATTATAATTAAAGGTGCAAGAGAGCATAATCTTAAAAATATCGATGTAAAAATACCACGAGAAAAGCTTGTCGTACTTACGGGGCTTTCGGGCTCCGGTAAATCATCTTTGGCGTTTGATACAATTTATGCAGAGGGACAAAGAAGATACGTAGAGTCACTGTCGTCATATGCAAGAATGTTTCTCGGTCAAATGGAAAAGCCAGATGTAGATTATATTGACGGTTTGTCGCCTGCAATCAGCATCGACCAAAAAACAACATCAAAAAATCCACGTTCAACAGTCGGTACAGTTACCGAAATATACGATTATTTAAGACTTTTGTATGCCCGAATCGGTATACCGCATTGCCCTAAATGCGGTAAAGAGGTTCAAAGACAGAGTATAGACCAAATTGTTGACAAAGTTATGTCATTGGGCGAAGGTACAAAAATTCAAATTCTTGCGCCTGTTATACGCGGTAAAAAAGGTGAGCAAAAAAAAGTATTTGAAAATGCAAGAAAAAGCGGATATGTGCGTGTAAAGGCCGACGGTGAACAATATGATTTAAGTGAGCCGATAGAGTTAAAGAAAACGCAAAAGCACAACATAGAAATTATCATAGACAGATTGATTATTCGTGAAAATATTGTTCAGAGACTTACCGATTCACTTGAAACAGCCATTGCATTGACAGGTGATGTTGTGCTTGTCGAGGTTATCGGCGGAGAGATTATGTCTTTCAGTCAGAATTTTGCGTGTGATGATTGCGGTATCAGTTTGCAGGAGCTTACTCCGAGATTGTTTTCTTTCAATAATCCATACGGTGCGTGTGATAATTGTGACGGTTTGGGTGCGTTGTCTAAAATCGACCCCGACCTTGTTATAGCAGACGAAAATTTAAGTATAATAAACGGTGCTATTTCAGCGACAGGCTGGGCAAATGCAAATAAAAAAGATTCGATGGCTTATATGTATTTTACAGCCCTTGCAGATTACTACGGATTTGATGTAAATACACCGTATAAAGATTTGCCGAAAGATATACAAAACATTATTCTTTACGGAACAGGCGATACAAACATTCCTATGAATTATGAACGCAGTTACGGCAGCGGTAAATACAGTGCACCGTTTGAAGGCGTTATAACAAACCTTGAAAGACGTTATAATGCCAACACATACGATTATGTAAAGAACGACATTGAACGTTACGTCAATGACGTAACTTGTCCGAAATGTCACGGTGCAAGACTTAATGATGAAGTGCTTGCGGTTACAATTAACGGAGTT
>NZ_JBKVWU010000216.1:0-1548 GCF_046972485.1 Hominilimicola sp. | reverse complement strand
GGTCATACAGATACAGTGATACGGGACGTCTTACAAAGAGAGCAAGCCACTATCTTTTCGGCTTGGCATATCTTGACGGTGTAACACCGAGTGTTGTTATGGTGCGTGGTGCGTGGGATAACGTAAGAGCGGCAGCATGGCATATTGAGGACGGAAAGTTTAAAGAAGATTGGGTACACAATACCGAAAACAAAGATGACGTAAACAGTATATGGGGTGCGTGCAACCATAATCTTGTAACGGTGGACGTTGATTTTGACGGAAAAGACGAAATATTATCCGGACCTATGGCTATTGACCATGACGGAAGTGAAATGTATGCCGTAAAGGTATATGATAATGACGGCAATGCTCAAAAATTGGCTCATGGAGATGCGTTTGATGTTGCAAAAACAGATCCCGATTTTAACGGCTATATGACGTGGGCTTGTCACGAAACATCACAGCTTATGGCAAATATCGAGTATCACGATGCAAGAACAGGTGAAGTTCAATGGGGTTACAGCAAAAATAAAGATACAGGCAGAAGTCGTTCGGCGGATATAGACCCTACACACAAAGGCTTTGAAGTATGGGGCTCAACTGCAACAATTCCTGCCAATATCAGCGGTGAAAATATAGCTGATACATGGAATGGTTTTAAATTCAGAAAACTTGACGGTACTGTTGACAGCGATGCAACTATTCCGATGAATTTCAAGGTTTATTGGGACGGTGATTTACTTAGCGAATTGCTTGACGGTACAACCGTATCAAAATATAACTGGGAGGACAAGTCTATTGACGTGCTTATGACGGCAGATGATTGCGCGTCAAACAGCGGTACAAAGGCAGTACCTTGTATAAGTGCGGATTTGTTCGGTGACTGGCGTGAAGAAATTGTATGGAAAACCGCAGATGAAAAGGAAATAAGAATATACTCGACTTCAATTCCTACATCATATAAATTGAATACATTAATGCATGATTCATATTACAGAGCGTCTGTTGCGGTACAAAATAACCACTACAATCAACCGCCGAATTTAAGCTATTATCTTGGTGCTGAAACAACAAAAGTACCTATGTTTGAGGGATATGTTATAAAAGACGGCAAAAAAATCACAAACCCTGATTTGACAGGTTCGCACGGTACCTATGACATTAACGCAAAAACAGGTGCATTAAGTGTAAAATTGGCAGTTGACTGCGCAAATGCCTATGTCGGCAATAATATTGTACAAATTGATACAGAAAACAGTGACGTTACACCGATAATTGTTGATGACAGAACATTAGTACCGGTTAGATTTATCGCTGAAAGCTTGGGTATGGACGTTGGATATAATGACTCGACAAGGACTGTTACACTTTCGGGAAACGGATATAAAGTAAATATGACTTTGGATAAGAGCGAATATACGATTAATGATATTCCTTTTGAAATGGACGTTCCGGCACAAGTAGTAAATGACAGAATGTTGATACCTCTTAGAGTTATTGCTGAATCTATCGGTAAAAAGGTTGAGTGGGACGCAGACAACAGATTAATATATATCGGATCTGTAC
>NZ_JBKVWU010000215.1:0-1563 GCF_046972485.1 Hominilimicola sp. | reverse complement strand
TGTAATAAATATGTGATATAATTATAGTAAATTGATATTACTATAATTAAGTGAGGGAAGAGTATGAGAACTTTTAATACAACAAACATTCCTATGACTGACAGAATTAAAAAGCTAAAGGAAGAATTGTATCGCAAAATGCCTGAAATCGAGGTAGACAGAGCGGTACTTATTACGGAAAGTTATCAGCAGACTGAACAACTTCCGACTGTAAAGAGAAGAGCTTTGGCTTTTGAACATATACTTAACAATATTCCTATTACAATCAGAGATAACGAACTTATTGTCGGAAGTTCGACAAAAGCACCGAGGAGCTGTCAGGTGTTCCCTGAGTTTTCGTATGAATGGCTTGAAAGCGAGCTTGATACTATCGAATTTCGTGAGGCGGATCCATTCCATATTTCAGAGGAAAACAAGGCTGTACTTAGAAAGATTTTTCCTTATTGGAAGAACAAGACAAACAGCGATTTAGCACTTTCATATATGGCGCCTGAGGCTGCTGCGGCGATTGAACACAACATTTTCACACCGGGTAACTATTTCTATAACGGTATCGGACACGTTACAGTTGACTACGGTAAAGTTATGAGAATAGGTTACAAGGGGATTATTGCGGAAGTTCAGGAAGAATTGAATAAGTGCAACGTGTATGATGCTGATTATGCCAAAAGACACGAATTTCTTGAATCAATTATAATTTCGTGTAACGCGGTTATAAATTACGCAAGACGTTACGCAAATCTTGCTTATGAAATGGCTCAAAAGTGTACAAATCCGACAAGAAAACAAGAATTGCTTGTAATTGCAAACAACTGTGCAAACGTGCCTGAAAATCCTGCAAGAAACTTCTATGAGGCTTGTCAGACATTTTGGTTTATACAGATGTTACTTCAAATTGAATCAAGCGGTCACTCAATTTCTGCCGGACGTTTTGACCAATATTTGTATCCGTATTATAAGAACAGCATTGACAACGGTTCGCTTACACGCGAATTTGCACAGGAAATACTTGACTGTATTTGGGTTAAGTTTAACGACCTTAATAAAGCAAGGGATGAGGCATCGTCATACGGCTTTGCCGGATACAGCTTGTTCCAAAATTTAACGGCGGGCGGACAAAACGCTGAAGGAATTGACGCAACAAATGACTTGTCATTCCTATGTATTCAAGCGTCAATGCACACTCAATTACCTGCTCCGTCATTCTCGGTCAGAATATGGAACGGCACGCCAAATGAATTTTTGATTAAATGTGCAGAGCTTACAAGAACGGGTGTAGGCTTGCCTGCGTACTACAACGATGAAGTCATCATTCCTGCACTTATGAGCAGAGGTGTTACTCTTGCAGATGCAAGGGAATACGGCATTATCGGTTGTGTTGAACCGCAGAAACCGTTTAAGACAGACGGTTGGCATGACGCGGCATTCTTTAATATGTGTCGTCCGCTTGAACTTGTGTTCTCAAACGGTGTTGATAAGGGTGCTCAAATCAGTATCAAGACAGGCAATGTTGAAGATATGACGACATTTGAAGAATTCTACAACGCATATAAAGCACAGGAA
>NZ_JBKVWU010000214.1:0-1565 GCF_046972485.1 Hominilimicola sp. | reverse complement strand
ACGGTAATGCGTGGGAAATCGCAAGACCTGAAGAAACTGTTGAAGTTAAATTTGGCGGTGAAGTTTATACTGATTGGGTAGACGGTAAATTTACTTGCCGTTACAACAACTCACATACAATTTTGGCTATGCCTTATGATGTACCTCTTTGCGGTTATGATTCAAAAATTGTAAATAAATTAAGATTGTGGAGTTCAAAATCTCCTGACCATATGAATATGCAGGAATTTAACAGCGGTAACTATGTTCGTGCCGTTGAAGAAAAGGAACTTGCAGAAGTTATTTCAAAGGTACTTTATCCGGAAGATAATCATACAGAGGGTAAGGAACTTAGATTAAAGCAACAATATTTCCTTGTTTCTGCAACATTGCAGTGGATTTTGAAAGAATTTGAAAACAGAAACGGTCAAGATTGGTCAAAATTGCCTGATAAGGTCGTTATTCATATCAATGATACACACCCTACAATGGCTATTCCTGAAATGATGCGTTTGTTGATGGACGAAAAAGGTCTTGGTTGGGATGAGGCATGGGACATCGTAACTCATGTATTCGCATACACAAACCATACAGTAATGAGCGAGGCTCTTGAAAAATGGCCGCTTGATATGTTCAGAAAGATTCTTCCGCGTGTATATATGATCGTTGAAGAAATGAACAGACGTCTTATGATCAGACTTAACGAAGTTTATCCTAACGATTCAGCTAAGCATAAGTATATGGCAATTATTTCTGATAATCAGATATTTATGGCTAATATGTGTCTTGCAAGCTGTTTCGCAGTAAACGGTGTTTCAAAGTTGCATACAGATATTCTAAAGCAGGATATTTTTGCTGATTACTATAATATGAATAACGACCACTTCTATGCAATCACAAACGGTATTACATTCAGAAGATGGATTGCTAACTGTAACCCGGAACTTACTGAGCTTATTTCTTCAAAGATAGGTAAGAATTGGATCAAGGACGCTTCAGAACTTTCAAAGCTAAAGAAATATGCTAAAGACCCTGCATTCAAGAAGCAATTTGCTGAAATTAAGCGTAATAACAAGGTTAGACTTGCACAATATATTAAGGAACACAACGATATAGTTGTAAATCCTGATTCTATCTTTGACGTACAGTGTAAGAGATTGCACGAATATAAGCGTCAGATGATGAACGTACTTCATATTCTTGCAGAATACAACAGAATTATTGAAGATAACGTATATGCTGAAAATTACTATCCAAAGACATATATATTCGGTGCAAAGGCTGCTCCGGGTTATAAAAGAGCAAAGCTTATTATCAAGCTTATTAACTCAGTCGGAGATATGATTAACAACGATCCGAGAGTTAAGGATAAGATTAAAGTTGTATTCCTTGAAAATTACAGCGTATCAATCGCTGAAAAACTTATCATTGCGGCTGATATTTCAGAACAAATTTCAACAGCGGGTAAGGAAGCTTCGGGTACAGGTAACATGAAGTTTATGCTTAACGGTGCGCTTACAATCGGTACACTTGACGGTGCAAACGTTGAAATGCTTGAACAGGTCGGTGAAGACAATATATATATC
>NZ_JBKVWU010000213.1:0-1580 GCF_046972485.1 Hominilimicola sp. | reverse complement strand
TTCACAACATCATCAATCGAAATAGACTTAGTGTAATACGGATAATACGAAACACCGATTACGTCAAAATCAATATTTGCAAGCGCATTAATAAAGGTCTTTCTTCTGCTCAAAAGTTCACCGCCGTGGTCACTGTGAAGAACAATTTTACTTTCCGGTGACGTTTCGCGAACAGCCCTTGCACCTGCATTTACAAAACGGCTAAGATAATCACTTTTGTTATAGAACCCGTTATTGTTCTTATGGTTGTTGTAAAGCAATCCGTACTGCATTTCGTTACCTATCGAAACATATTCAGGACAAGTTCCCTGTTCGATTAATTTAAGCATCATATCCTTTGTAAATTCGTATATTTTACCCTCGAGATATGTTGCAAGCTCATCACCAGTCAGATTATTTTCCTCAATATACGGACGCCAATCATATGGAATAAGCTGATTTTCACCGTCCGACCAAGTATCAGAATATGCAAATGTAAATTCTATCTGCATACCTTTATCCTTTGCACGTCTTGCCATTGCCAGACAGTCGTCGGGATCTTGATAGCCTTCAGGCAAATAATACTCGTTTCCGTGACCTTTTCCCGGATTGTTTAAAACTCTGATTCTTGCAAAATTAAAGCCGTTTTCAGCCATAATTTGAAGTGCGTCACCTTCTTGACCGTTTTCGTCATAGAATTTGCCGCCCCTGTCTTCGACGTATGTAAGCTTTGAAATTTCTCCGCCTTTTAAGAAAGGTATTCTGCTCTCCTCCGACTTTGCAAAAGACAATTTGTCAAGAGTAAGAGTTTGCGAGCCTTTTATACAAAGTCCTATATCACATTTTCCGTCCTCTACGATAATTCCCGGCACTGTAACCTTGCTCTCATTGTCACTTATCGGTATTGACGTTGACGCCATTGTGTGACCGTTTGTTTTGGCATACAAATAGCAAATACCGTCCGTTGTGTCGTTAGTCAAATACGCATTTAGTGTATATGTTCCGTTTTCCATATTTCCGACCGTTTGACTGATTTGTGCCTCGTAATCTGTACCGCTTGCGTTTAACTTGCCGTCAGATACTGTCATATTTTCACTGTTTGTAATAGTCCAATTTGCATCACCGTCAGAAAATGACGCATTTTTTATTACATTATCATCATCGCCTATTACAATCTTCGGTGCATTGCCGCTGTTTGTACATGAACCGATGTTCCAGTTTGTGTTGTTGTTCTGCGACTTAACGTCTATTCTAAACGCAACATTTCCCTTATCCTTGATTGATTTTATGTAGTCTGTCACATCAATTTTAAATTCACCTGTATTTGATGGTGATGTGAACGACATAATTTCTTTTTCGGTATATGTCGGTGCAACAGTGTATTGCATACCGTTTTCAAAAGCCGAATAATCAGCCTCATATAAGTATGCCGTTCCCGAATTTGCGACAGAAGTTGTATCGAGTACAAGTTCTGCCTTGCCTACATTTTCCGCATTGAAATTTTCCGGCAATTCAAAACCCATATATGCCGCCGTTTCCCATCCTGACCAACCGTGAATACGCAAATCATACGTTGTACTGTCGCTTTCAGTCGCTCGCCA
>NZ_JBKVWU010000212.1:0-1618 GCF_046972485.1 Hominilimicola sp. | reverse complement strand
AACAGGTATAAGCGACGCTTTAGGCTCGATAATTGTATGTCCCGCTTGTTTTGCGAATTTGTATCCGTCGCCCGTAGAACCTGTTCTCGGATACGATTTACCGCCGGTACATATTATCACTCTGTCCGCCGTAATTGACGTTTTAGACGTCTTTACGCCCTTTACGGCACCGCCACTGATTATAAGTGACTTTACCGTATCATGTACAAGTGACACATTCGGCTTTAAAGCGTATTTTTTTAGTGCCTTTACAACGTCCTGCGACTTATCGGTTACCGGAAATACCCTGCCGCCTCTTTCAACTTTTGTTTTAACGCCGTTTTCTTCAATAATTCGTATTATATCGTCATTTGTAAACGTATATAGTGCCGAATACAAAAACTTCGCATTTCTCGGATATTGACCTATCATATCCTCAATATCGGCTGAATTTGTTATATTACACCTTCCCTTGCCTGTTATGAGAAGTTTTTTGCCGATTATATCGTTCTTTTCGATTATTACCACTTCATCAGCCGTTTCGGCGGCTTTTCCTGCCGCCAAAAGCCCTGCCGCACCGGCACCGATTACTACTATTTTCATTCCGTCACACTCCAAGTTTCAATATTTCTGAACATTCTGTCAACAGACGGCAGAATTTCGCTTTTAATTTTTGAGCCTGACATTACATTGCCTTTTCTGAAAAACAATACAGTAAACGGCATATCATTCACTATTATATCACCATACTGACGGAATAAAGCCTTTTGCTGTTCTTCGTCATTCGTCATTCCAAGCTGACCGATAAGCATATCAAGGTCGGGATTTGCATACGAGAAATAATTATCGGCCGACGATACAAGCGGAGTCAAGTCATTATTTGCACTGACTTCTATCTCACCTATCATTATATCATAATTTTTCGCATTAATTCTTGCAATATATTCATCATACGGAAGTGCAGTAACTGTTGTCGGAATACCGAATCTTGTATAACTGTCTGCCACTTCGTTTGCTATATTAACCTTTTCCGCACTGTCACTGTTTGTCAAAATTTCAAATTGCAAAACCTGTTTTTGTGCACCGACATGGCGTACATATTTTCCGTCATTGTCCAAACCCCATTTATCATTGCCCAAATGCTGTGTTGTCAAAATTTCATCAGGCTTAAATTTTGTACTTGTGTCATAATAGAAAATTGATGACGGATTAATCGGAATATTGCTTGCCTTACCGCGCGAATATATCGTTGAATTTACGATACTGTCCTTATCAACAATATTCGACAGACCCTGTCTTGTTTCAACGCCCGAAAGCAACGGATTTGCCGTATTATACCCGATAAAAGTCATTTGATTTGTTATATACTCATTATTTCTTGCACTGCCTCTCGGTGTATATTCCGAAAGGTCTACCGTTCTGCCTGTCATAAGGTCAATTTCGCTTGCTTCAAACATTGATTCATACTTCTGCAAGTCGGGTACGGTATAAGCATAAAGGCTGTCGATTTTTGCTCTGCCGTTGTGATAATTGTCAAATGCCGAAAACAACAGTTTGCCTGTGCTTAACTGTGAATTATACTTATAAGGACCTGTTCCCATCGGTATATAATTCGCATTGCCTTTCATATCACTTTGAT
>NZ_JBKVWU010000211.1:0-1733 GCF_046972485.1 Hominilimicola sp. | reverse complement strand
TGTATAACCGCTCTGTCAAGCATACTTCCCGAACCGATAACGCAGTCAGAGCCGATTTTTGTACCGCTCTTTATTGTGACGTTCTGACAAATTTCCGTATCATTGCCGATTTCAACGCCGTCTTCGATATAAACGCTTTCAGGATTACGCATTGTAACACCGTTTCTCATATGGTATTCATTAATACGCTTTTGCATAATCTTTTCAGCCTCATTAAGCTGTACTCTGTCGTTTATACCTCTGATTTCGTCATTGTCCGAAATTGCATAACCTCCGATTTTCTTACCGGCACTTAGAAGTATTTCAAGAGTATCTGTAAGGTAATATTCGCCTTGTGCATTGTTCGGAGTAATCTTATCAAGTGCATATACAAGCGACTGTGCGTCAAAAACGTACATTCCGGAATTTACTTCGTTAATTTTCTTTTCTTCTTCACTTGCGTCCTTTTGCTCAACGATTTTCAAAACAGAACCGTCATTATCTCTTACAATTCTTCCGTAACCTGTCGCATCGTCAAGAATTGCGGTTATAACAGTTGCTTGATTGCCGTTATTTTTGTGATATTCAATAGCCTTGTTTATTGTTTCGGCAGTTATAAGAGGAGTGTCACCGTTTAGAATAACAACCTCGCCCTTTGAATTTTTTATAACGTCGATAGCCTGCATAACCGCATGACCTGTACCCTTTTGTTCAGCCTGCAATGCAAATTCGCACACATCGCCGAGTACCTCTTTAACCGTTTCTGCCTTATGACCGACAACCGCGCAAACCTTGTCCGCACCTGCCGCCTTAGACGCGTCAATAACCCACTTTGAAAGTGGTTTACCGCATACTTTATGAAGTACCTTCGGCATTTTCGACTTCATTCTTGTTCCCATTCCTGCCGCTAAAATTACACTTGTAAACATAAATAACTCCTCTCAAAAACACTTATAAATCCATTTTTGATGTAACTTCCATATCGTGATGTATCTGTTCAATAAGTTTATCTACACCGTCAAATTTTATAACACCCCTGAGTTTTTTCGCAAAACTCACGCGTATATATTCTCCGTAAATATCCTCGTCAAAATCAAGGATATGACTTTCCACTGTCAAATTTCTTGCACCGAATGTCAGATTTTTTCCGACATTAACAACGCATTTCAAACGCTTTCCACGCACATACGTTATACCTGCGTAAACACCCTCTTCGGGAAGTGCCATATTCACGTCATAATCAACATTCGCAGTCGGAATACCCATTTTTCTGCCGTTCTGCAAACCTTTCACAACATTGCCTTCAATGCAATAACGTCTGCCCAAAAAACGTTCCGCTTTTTCCATATCACCGGCTTTTATAATGCTCCTTATGTATGTACTCGAAACGATTTTTCCGTCAAGCTTTATAACGTCCGTAACAAACACTTTAAATCCGTATTTCTCGCCAAACCATTTTAAAAGTTTGACGTCACCTTGTGCTTTGTAGCCGAAACTGTAATCATATCCGACACAAACAGCCTTTATATGAAGATTTTCAACAAGATACTGTACAAATTCTTCTGGAGTTTTTTTCATAAACTCCTTATCAAATTTCTCCATATACACAAAATCGGGCTTTTCACGTTCCAAAAGCTCCAACTTTGCCTCATTCGGCGTTATAAGCTCAATCTTATGCCCAACAACGTCATTTGTGTTTTCTTCAAACAACAGCACACCGCTTTTTAAGCCGTTTTCTTTTGCATATTTAATAC
>NZ_JBKVWU010000210.1:0-1790 GCF_046972485.1 Hominilimicola sp. | reverse complement strand
CAATTAATCAGTCATTAACTAAAATCAATAAACTTCTTTCCATTCAGCAATGTTTTCTGTATCGAATTTGAATGGGTCACCAAGCATTACTTCTGTACCGCCATCGGCAGCCTCTGTAATCTTCTTTTCACCAAGGTCACCGGCATTAAATGAACCGCCTACATCACCTGTAATTGTGCCTTTTACAAGTGCATCCATTGTGTAGCCTGACAAATAACCTATATCAACAGGATTCCATAGATACATCCAAGGGCAAGTACCGTCTTCGATAAACGGAGCCATTTCTGACGGTAAGCCAAGACCTGTTAGTTTTACATCTGACTGTTTATCTTGCAATACCTTACCTGCAGCAAGCATACCTACTGTTGTCGGAGCAATGATAACTTTAATTGATGAATCTGTCAAAAGTGCTTGTGTTTCTGATGTTGACTTTGTTGGGTCATCGTCACCGTATGCAACTTTTACAAGTGGTGTATTTGCATACTTTTCAGGATTTTCTTCTAATTCTTTTTTCATCCATTCAATCCATAGATTTTGATTTGTAGCCTGTGCAGTAGCTGACAATACAGCAATACCGCCGTTACCGTCTACCATTTCATAAGCCGCTTGAATTAGTCCTCTGCCGATTTTTTCAGGATCAGCTTGTTGAATATGAGTTTGTCTTGAATCTTTATTTACAGCACTGTCAAGTGAAATAACCTTAATACCTGCGTCCATAGCTTCTGTCAATGCAGGTTGCAATGCGTCTGCATCGTTAGCCGCAATAGCAATACCCGCAACGTTTTGTGCTACAAGCTGATTGATAATTTCAATCTGCTTTTCCGGTGTGGCTGCTTCAGGACCTTTGTAAAGAGGTTCTGCTCCGATTTCTTTACAAGCCTTTTCAAAACCGTCATATACTTTCTGCATATAAGGATTTTGTACATCTTTCGCCACAAATGCGTATGTACCGCTTGCCGATGAGCCGTCTGAACTTTGAGATGTTGTGCTTCCGCCACCACCTCCGCAACCTGCCATCATAGTTGCTCCGATTATTGCCGTTAGACCTAATGCCAATAGTTTTCTTGCTTTCATGTTTAAAACCTACCTTTCTTATTTTAAGTTTTTCCTTTATTTTTCCGAAGTCATAAACTTCGATTGATACTTATTTATTTTTTTGATTTGGTTGTCATTGCTTTAAGCTTTTTAAACCAATTCATATTACCGATACTATCTCTGAAACTCGGAATTGCTACCGCAATAATTAGTAGCAAGCCTACAACTATCATAATGATTTGGCTTGATGCATTGATTAGACCAAGACCGTATCTTAGATAACCGATTACCATAATCGCAAGCGTTGCACCAAGTATTCTTCCCTTACCGCCTGAAGTTGATACTCCGCCAAGTACAGCCATTGCTATAATATCAAGTTCATATCCTTTTGCAACGTCGGGACGAACACTTGACATTTTTGATGCAAGATAAATTGCGGCAACTGCCGAAAGTAAACCTGTCATTGTATAAACGATAACTTTAATTTTATCTGTTTTTACACCTGAAAACTTTGCAACGGTTGTTGAATTACCCATTGCATAACATCTTCTGCCGAATTTTGTATAGTGAAGAAGATATGCGAAGAATAAAGCCTCAACTACAACAAATATCAAGGCATACGGGACCATTTCGCCGATTTTGCCGGCTGCGATTTTTGTAAACCAACTCGGGAATCCTCCGACCGAATTGGTTTCCAAAATAATCTGCGCTATTCCTCTGAATATTATCTGAGTTGCAAGTGTTACAATCATACT
>NZ_JBKVWU010000209.1:0-1861 GCF_046972485.1 Hominilimicola sp. | reverse complement strand
GTATGTACTTACTTGAGGGTGATGAGCTTACAGGTGCAAGGAAAACACTTACGGCGGCGGCTATGACATATGTTGCGGCGGTTGCGTCAACGGCACTTCAATTTTTAAGACTTGTTTTATTGGCAAATCGTAGGAGAGATTAATGAGTAACGCAAGAGAAATTGCAATGAAAGTAATATACGACGTTGAATTTAACGGAGCATATTCAAATATGGCATTGAAAAAAGCTTTGAAAACGGATATGCCAAAACAGGATAAGGCGTTTATTTCCAATCTTGTTTACGGCGTCACAGACAGAAAATTGACTCTTGATTATGTTATAGGAAAGTTTTCAAAGATAAAATTGAAAAAAATATCGAAGTACATTCTTATAATTTTGAGAATGGGAATATATCAGATAATGTTTATGGATAAAGTGCCGACAAGCGCCGCAGTGAATGAGAGCGTAAAGCTTGCAAGAAGATACGGTCACGGTGCATCGGCAGGATTTGTAAACGGACTTTTGAGAAATGTGTCGAAAACAGAAATCGAATATCCGTCCGATAAAATAGAATATTTGTCTGTCAAATATTCGTTCCCGATGTGGCTTTGTGAAAAGTGGATTGATGAATTCGGATATGATTTTACCGAAAAATTGATTGAAAGTTTCGGCATGGAAAAAAGACTTAATATTCGACCGAACAGATTAAAGATAACGGCAGATGAACTTTGCAAGAAGTTTAACGACAACGGAATAAATGCCGAAGTTTATGACGGTTATATAGTGTCGGACGGATTTGACATTTCGGCGGACAGCTTATATAATGACGGATATTACACAATACAGGATTCAGCAGCAATGCAGACAGCAAAAGTGCTTGCACCGTGTGAGGGTGACACAGTGATTGATATGTGTGCCGCACCGGGCGGAAAGACAACGCATATTGCGGAATTGATGAACAACAAAGGCAAAATATACGCCTTTGACGTACACGAACATAAAATAGAGCTTATAAAAAAGAATGCCAAAAGGCTCGGAATAACGATAATCGAACCTAAACTTTCGGACGGCTGTAAAATAGACGAAAGTATGATAAATACTGCAGATAAAATACTTTGTGATGTTCCGTGTTCGGGTTTGGGAATAATCGGACGAAAGCCCGAAATAAAGTGGAACAGGGCAGAGGATAACGATTTACCGAAAATTCAAAGACAGATACTTGACAATGCGTCAAAATATCTTAAAATAACCGGTGAGATTGTTTATTCAACGTGTACGATTGAAAAAGAAGAAAATGAGACTGTTACAGACAGCTTTACGGCGGATAACGAAAATTTTGAAAAAGTATTTGAAAAGACATTTTATCCGCATATAGATAACACAGACGGATTTTATATCTGTAAGATGAAAAGGATTAAGTAAATGATTGATTTAAAAGATTTTGAATATGATGAATTAATTGAATATCTTACATCCGTCGGCGAGAAGAAATTCAGAGCCGAGCAGATTTTTTCATGGCTTCATAAAGGCGTGGAAAGCTATGATGAAATGACGAACCTGTCAAAGGCAACAAGGGAAAAACTCGAAAAAGAAACGTATGTTTCAACGCTTAAAATCAGAGAAAAATATGTATCGAAAATAGACGGTACTGTAAAATATCTCTTTGAACTTCCGGACGGAAATTGTATAGAAAGCGTTGTTATGCGTTATCATCACGGACTTACGATTTGTATATCAAGTCAAGTCGGCTGCAGAATGGGTTGTCGTTTTTGTGCATCAACGATAGGCGGACTTTACAGAAGTTTAACGCCGGGTGAAATACTTAATCAAGTTATTTTTGCACAAAAAGACGTCGGCGAGCGTATAAGCAATATTGTTATG
>NZ_JBKVWU010000208.1:0-1941 GCF_046972485.1 Hominilimicola sp. | reverse complement strand
ACACAGATGTACAACAGTGAAAAGTACGAATGGTCATACGATTTGTTAAAGAAACTCGGTATTCCGACAGAAATTTTAACAGATGTTATATTCCCAGGTGAAATTGTCGGCAAAGTAAAACCGGAACTTGCAGAAGAACTTGGTATTGAACAAGTGCCTGTTGTTGCGGTTGCTTCACACGATACGGGAAGTGCCGTTGCTTCAGTACCGGTTGTTGACCAAAAAGACTTTATTTACATATCTTCGGGTACATGGTCACTTATGGGTGTTGAACTTGACAAGCCTAATACTTCGGACGGTGCATTCAACCATAACTTTACAAACGAGGGCGGAGTTAATAAGACAATCCGTTTCTTGAAGAACATTATGGGACTATGGCTAATCCAAGAATCAAGACGTCAATGGGACAGAGAAGGCGAACTTCTAAGCTTTGACGAACTTGAAAGACAGGCAAATGCGGCAGAACCTTTTGCAAGTCTTGTTGATCCGGATTATGCAGAGTTCCAAACACCGGGTAATATGCCTAAGCGTATAAAGGAATACTGTAAAAAGACAGGTCAGAAAGTGCCTGAAACAAAGGGCGAAGTTGTAAGATGTATCGCAGAAAGCCTTGCGTTCAAGTATCGTCAAACTGTTGAGGGTATGGAGGACGTTACAGGCAACAAGTACAATGTTGTTAATATTGTCGGCGGTGGTATAAAGGACAAGATGATTTGTCAATTTACCGCAAACGCAACAAAGCGTGTTGTTAGCACAGGCCCTGTTGAGGCTACAAGTATCGGTAACGTAATTGTACAGGCAATGGCTATGGGTGCGATTAAGGACATCAATGAAGGCAGAAAAGTTGTTCGCAATTCATTCGATATTAAAACATATGAGCCGCAAGATTCAGAAAAGTGGGATGCGGCTTACGAAAAGTGGAAAGAAATTATTAAAAACGCATAATTAAGAATAATTCATAAAAATTCTCATAGTATTTACTATGAGAATTTTTTTATTAGAAAAGTTTGAATAAAGTTGTACACAGAAATGTGAACAATTTTTTAGAATTTTATTTAACGAAAGGAGAGAATTATATTAATTATGGAATTAGTAAAGGAGAATGTAACTGTAAATCAAGTTTCGTGCAAGGGCGACACGCAGGTACTTGTTGATGAGGACATAATCGTACCCGATGTGAAACCCGATATACTAAAAATTTTGCAGCTTGACGCAGTATCGTGTATTACGAACAAGGAAATTACAAACGGACGAGTAAATGTCACAGGCAGAGTTGATTTGAAAATTTTGTACATACCCGACAGTGACAGAGAAAAGGTAAAAAGTATTATAACGTCGTTTGACTTTACGCAAAATGTGGACAGCAAAAATATAACCGACGATATGACTGCAATTATAATGGCAAACGTGGATAGAGCCGAATTTTCGCTTATAAACAGTCGTAAACTGAGAATTAAGGTGATTGTGGGTTTGGACTATGAGGTTGTAGCCGAAAAGAATGTTGAGATAGCGGTTGAGGCGGAGGACTGCGATAATGCGGAATTGCTCAAGGAAAACGTAAAACTGCAAAATTGTATCGGACTGACGGAAACTGAATTTTCTGTAAAGGAATCAATAGAAGTTCCGAACGGTCAGACATCAATCAACGAGATATTGAAAGTCGATACAAAAATATCCGATTCGGAATATAAAGCGGTTACGGGAAAGATTGTTGTAAAAGGGGAAATAAGTGTATGCGTTCTGTATACCGACAGTGACTGTTGTATTCAGTTTATGGAAAGCGAAGTGCCTTTTACGGAAATTATTGATTGCGACGACGCCGGTGACGAAACGATATGCGATATTGATTACAGCATATCGGACGTAAGGTATCAGATTGCTGAGGATAATGACGGCGATAACAGAATTGTTGATATTGACGTAACCGTTACGGCACAGGTC
>NZ_JBKVWU010000207.1:0-1941 GCF_046972485.1 Hominilimicola sp. | reverse complement strand
AAAACCGACCTCCCAATAGTTAGATTTTTGGTCTAACTTTTGGGGGTCGGTTCAAAAACCATCTCGCCTTTTTTATGCCTTAATATCAGCATATCTCTCTTGATTAAGCACATCAAGCATATACTCATACGGAGTACACTTATCTTCCGTAACCATTGAAAAAATTCTCGGATTGCAACCGGAAACAAGCGTCACACCTTGCTCATTCATTTCTACAGGTGATTGCATATTGCGGCTTGCAACATTCCAAAACACCACCTTAGGCAAAGCATATCCGTTCTGTTCAAACTTTTCCTTTGCGTATTCAAAATTTGTAACATCAGAATTTTCCGCACAATAATCAAATTCCATATCCGATATTATATACAATTTTGACGGCATATCTTCAGGCAATGTTTTATTTTTCACCGCCGTACTTAAAACAAGGTCGAACACCGCTTGAATATCAGTATTGGCACATTCCGCAAAAGTTTCGCAATACTTCACTTTTTCATAAATATCCTTACCCTTAATTTCAATAAGCTGAGGATTACACGAAAAAGTAATAAAGTGATTTTTAAAATCACCGCTGTTTCTTTCCGCAAAATATATTGCGAGTGAAAACGCTACCGAAATCGGTTTCGGAGTTGCACTGCACCAATACATTGAACCCGACGTATCAGCTACAACAACAGCATTCTCATCATATAGGATAATAAGTTGCGAAAACAAAAAAATGCCGAAAAAATTCGGCATTTTTCTATTTTTCATCATCTACACTATTGTTTTGTTCTTCCATATGAATGTCACTTGTATCGGACTGTACATCTTCCGACTGCGGATAATCTACATTTTCAATTATCTTTTTCATTTCTTCCTTTTCAATACCGTCGCTACTGCTTACGGAATACGAACTTTCATCGTTCCATGTACTGACGTAATACTTATCGTCAGAACTTTTCATTGTAACGGTATTATCGTTTATCTGCTCCGTTTCGGTTTTCTCATAAACATTATAATCACCGCTTATGTCTTCATCTGTTTTTTCGGTACGATAAATAATAGTGTCCGTGTCGTTTGTATATGAAATCCGGATAAGTTTCTCAAACATCAATGAAATATTATCCGTCTTATATCCGCTCGGCATATACTTAGGTATTTTAAAGTTATATCCAACCTGTTTTTTTAGTTCGTCTATACTGCTGTAATCCACAAACGGACTGCCTCCGCACACCAATTCATCTTCTATATCGTCTGTATTCGTTTCGGTATTATTTCCGCTTGATAAAACAGGCATTTCTGATTTTGGGGGTGTTATATCAGGTAGGTAAACGGTTGTGTTTTCGGTATCGTTTACTGTGCTTACAGCGTTGTCTTGCTCGGCAACATTACTTGCAACCGTTTCGATTTTTGACGATGCATTGCCTGTTGGTAACACATAATTTTCTGTTTTCTTATTTGTTTCATAAACTTCTTGTTCTGCCACTTGGGGAGTTTCTTTTTCAGTCACAGTTTCGGAAGTCTTTATTGGAGAGGTTGTCGGAGTTACATATGACGGTGTTTCTGTTTTGGTTGGAAGTATGTCCATAACGTCGGTATTATTGACCGCCGTTAAGCACAGCACAAGACAAGCCGCACAGGCAGCAGCATATTTTGCATATCGGAAATATACAGTTTTGGAGTGTATTGACTTTGTTTTTTCTGCCTTGATTTTTTGCTCGGCAGACTTTAGTATTTTGGCTTTAAGTTCGTCAGAAACAGTGATTTTGTCCATTTCTTCTCTAAATGTCTTACTCAAAATCATAATCCTCCTTTAACATATCTTTTAATTTGTTTCTCGCTCGGTGGAGCAATGACCGTATTGTCGTTTCATTCTTTCCTATGACATCAGCTATTTCCGGTGTCGAATACCCTTCATAGTAGTACATATATACCACCACCCTATACTTCTCGCCCAGTGCC
>NZ_JBKVWU010000206.1:0-1948 GCF_046972485.1 Hominilimicola sp. | reverse complement strand
GTCATAAACATATGCCGACACGAATAAGATATATTAAGCAGATATATTTTAGGAGGTCGGCATTTTGAATTTTTATGTTATTAAATTAAAGCATATTATAATAGCATTACTGATTTTTGCGGTTATACCGATAATTTGGTTTACGACTTCAAGAGCGGTAAGCGTGTTTAACGTAAACGGCAGAGAAATTCCGATTTACAGCGTGGAGAGGGACGACAATAAAATTGCACTGACATTTGACTGTGCGTGGAACGATGATGATATTGACTCAATTCTTGATACGTTGGACAAGTATAATTGCAAGGCGACATTTTTCGTTGTGGGTGATTGGGCTGAAAAGTATTCCGAAAGTTTGAAGAAAATTTATGACAGTGGACATGAAATCGGCAATCATTCATATAATCACGCGGATTATACGAAAATGTCGGCAGAGGCGATTACAGCCGACCTTGATAAATGTGACGGAATTGTTGAAAGCATAACCGGTGAAAGACCGTACCTTATGCGTGCGCCGTCAGGCGGATATAATAACACTGTTGTGAAAGTGGCGGAGGATAGCGGAAGAATGTATATTCAGTGGTCGGTGGACGGAATTGATTACGGTGACGCGGAGGCACAGAATATATATGAAAGAAGCGTCAGACGCACGCAAAACGGCGACATAATTCTTTTGCATAACGGCACAAAGAATACGGCGGCAATTCTGCCGAAAATTTTGGAGGCATTGGAGTGCAAATATGAATTTGTAACTGTGTCGGAACTTATTTACAAAGATAATTATGTGATAGACAATACAGGCAGACAATTTCAAAAATAATTGTTTACAAAACCGTTGTAAGCTATTATAATAGATAATATAAAAATATAAAAGCGAAACGGAGAAAATAATATGGATAAGAAATATGAATATAACAGTCCTTTGGTGTATCAGCGGGCAGATCCGTTTGTGTATCTGCATACTGACGGATATTACTATTTCACAGGTACAATGCCACAGTATGACTGTATTGAGATAAGACGTGCAAAGACTCTTAACGGACTTTTGACGGCTGATTCGGAAGTAGTGTGGAAAAAGCATACGACAGGTGAAATGGGCTCACATATTTGGGCGCCTGAACTTCATTATATAGACGGTGTGTGGTATATTTATTTCACAGCCGGTGACGCAAAAGACGTATGGGAAATAAGACCTTATCTGCTTATGTGCGAGGACGAAAATCCTATGACGGGTAAGTGGATTGAAAAGGGCAGAATTGATGTGGGAGTGGAAAGCTTTTCACTTGATATGACCACATTTATACATAAGGGTGAACAATATGTACTTTGGGCACAAAAGACAGAGCCTGCAGATGTATCTGACGTGTATATTGCAAAAATGAAAAATCCTTGGACTCTTGCAACAAAGCCGATGATTCTTACAACACCGGAGTATGATTGGGAAGTGCAGGGATTTAAAGTGAACGAAGGTCCGGCGGTACTTGTCAGAAACGGTAAAGTTATCGTTACATATTCGGCGTCCGATACAGGTTGGAGATACTGTATGGGAATGCTTTGGGCTGATGAAAACAGCGATTTGCTTGATATAAAGTCGTGGCATAAGAGCGACAAGCCTGTATTTAAAACGAGCGAGGAGAATAAGCAGTACGGACCGGGACATAACTGTTTCACGACCGATAACGGTAAAGACGTGCTTATATATCACAGCCGAAACTATAAGGAAATCAAAGGCGATCCGCTTCACGATAACAACCGTCACGCAAGAGCGAAAGTGTTTGAATATGATGAAAACGGACTTCCGATATTCGGTGAACCTGTTCCGAAGAACATATAAATTTATAACAGCACAAAAAAACAGAGCCTTAATGGCTCTGCTTTTTTATGAAGAAAAAAATGAAAAAATTATCGTGAATTGATTTAATAATTATCAATTCTTTAACTGTATTATAAT
>NZ_JBKVWU010000205.1:0-1989 GCF_046972485.1 Hominilimicola sp. | reverse complement strand
GTACAAATATGTAAAGGACTCATGCGACAGAACGTACAGATGGCTTGTTCGTTGTAAAAAAGAGATGGAAAGACTTAATTCGCTTGACGATACAATTAACAAAAATCAAATGCTTTTCGGTATTAATCAAGGCGGAACTTTCGATGATATAAGAATTGAGCATATGCAGAGGATTGCGGAACTTGATTTACCGGGATATGCGATAGGCGGTTTGGCGGTTGGCGAGAGCCACGAAGAAATGTATCATATTCTTGATGTTGTACTTCCTCATGCACCTGTAAATAAGCCGAGATATTTAATGGGTGTCGGAACACCGTCAAATATTATTGAATCGGTTGCAAGAGGCGTCGATTTCTTTGACTGTGTTATCGCATCGAGAAATGCAAGACACGCATTTATCTTTACAAGAAACGGCACAATGAATTTAATGAACCAAAAATATGAACTTGATACAAGACCGATTGACGAAGAATGTGGTTGTCCTGCTTGTCAGCACTACACGAGAGCATATATAAGACATTTGTTCAAGGCAAAAGAAATGCTTGGAATGAGATTGGCAGTTCTTCATAATTTGTATTTTTATAATGAACTTATGGAACGCATCAGAAAGGCAATAGAAGAGGACAGATTTGAAGAATTCAGACGTGAAAATGTTGAAAAGCTTGCACAAAGACTTTAATAGTGCAAAAACTATAATTAAATGACAATTCTATATTGCTTTTTTGTGAAAGTTTTGGTATAATATTATACAATATGAATAACAATTTAAGGAGGATACCATAGATGAGAGCAAAGTATAAGAGAGTGCTTTTAAAAATAAGCGGAGAGGCACTTGCGGGAACAAACGGATTTGGACTTGATGAGCATACTATTGCACATATCAGTGAGAACATAAAGAAAATTGTGGACATGGGTGTACAGGTTTCAATCGTTGTAGGCGGAGGAAACATCTGGAGAGGACGAAGCAGTGAGAATATGGACAGAACAAGAGCTGACCATATGGGTATGCTTGCAACTGCGATAAATGCGTTGGCACTTTGCAGTGCACTTGAAAACTGCAATGTACCTACAAGAGTGCAGACTGCGATTGAAATGCGACAGGTGGCAGAACCTTATATCAGAGGTAAGGCTGAAAGACATCTTGAAAAGGGCAGAGTAGTAATATTCGGCTGCGGAACAGGTAATCCGTTTATGTCAACAGATACAGCCGCCGCACTTCGTGCAGTTGAAACAGATTCACAGGTTATATTGCTTGCAAAGAAAGTTGATGCAGTATATGACAGCGACCCTAATATAAATCCTGACGCAAAGAAATATGATGTACTTTCATTCAGTGATATACTTTCAAAAAATCTCGGCGTAATGGATTCAACTGCGGCATCAATGTGCCGTGATAATAATATGCCTATACTTGTTTTCGGTCTTAGCGACCCTGAAAACATTGTAAGAGCGGTAAAAGGCGAAAAAATAGGTACACTTGTAAATAATGAGGGAAAACTTTAGGATTAATTGATATATTTAAGGAGGAATTTTAAAATGGGTAAGTATCCTGAAATTGAAGAAAAGATGGAAAAAAGAATAAACGGTTATGCGGGTGAATTAAAGACAATCCGTGCAGGACGTGCAAACGCGTCTGTACTTGATAAAGTTGCTATTGATTACTACGGCACAATGACACCTGTCCAACAGGTAGGTTCAATCTCATCACCTGAACCGAGATTACTTGTTATTCAACCTTGGGACGCAAGCGTTTTAAAGGAAATAGAAAAGGCAATCAATGCGTCTGACATCGGTATAGCACCACAAAATGACGGTAAGGTTATAAGACTTAACTTCCCTCCGCTGACAGAGGAAAGAAGAAAAGAACTTGTTAAGACTGTAAAGAAGTATACAGAAGAAGCTAAGGTGCAAATTCGTAACGCAAGACGTGACGCGATTGATAAGTACAAGGCTATGAAGAAAGACGGCGAAATCACAGAGGACGATTTG
>NZ_JBKVWU010000204.1:0-2026 GCF_046972485.1 Hominilimicola sp. | reverse complement strand
CATATACGTTATAAGACCTATTGTTCCTATCTTTCCGCCGAGGTTAATACCTTCGTAAAGAGTTTGTGCAATCTGCATTGTTTTTGCCGCTTGGAAATTATACTTTCTTGACGCGTCCTGCTGCAGAGTACTTGTCGTAAACGGCGGTTGAGGATTACGCTTTTGCTGACCTCTTTTAACCTTTTCTATAACAAAATCGGCATTTGCTATTGCGTCCGAAACTTTCTTTGTTTCTTCGGCATTGTTTAGCTTTACTTCTTTGCCCTTTTCACCGTAATATTTTGCATTAAAATCCTTTTTACTTTTCGGATCATTCAAAACCGTTTCGATTGACCAATATTCCTGAGGAGTAAAGTTTTCGATTTCTTCTTCCCTGTCACATATAAGCTTTGTCGCAACAGACTGTACACGACCGGCACTAAGTCCTCTTTTAACCTTTTCCCAAAGAATAGGACTGATTGTATAACCCACAATTCTGTCAAGCACACGTCTTGCCTGTTGTGCGTCAACAAGGTCCATATCAATCTTTCTCGGCTGTTTTATTGCCGCCTTAACGGCTGTTTTTGTAATTTCGTTAAACGTTACACGGCAATTTGACTCAGGGTCTATTTTAAGTGCCTCCGCCAAATGCCAGCTTATTGCCTCACCCTCGCGGTCCGGGTCAGTTGCGAGATAAACTACATCTGCTTTTTTAGCCTCTTTTTTCAGTTGTGTAAGCAGCTGTCCTTTACCGCGTATTGTTATATATTTCGGTGTGTAATCATTTTCAAAGTCTATACCCATTTGACTTTTCGGAAGGTCGATTATATGCCCCATAGACGCCATAACTGTATAGTCCTTGCCAAGATATTTTTTTATTGTCCCCGCTTTCGCCGGTGACTCCACTATTAACAGCTTTTTCGTTGCCATATAATTTCCTCCGTATCTATAATTTCAGTTGATATTTACTTCCGGGAAGTTTCTTAACCAATCCCTTGACTTCAAGCATTATAAGCTTTGTATTTATTTCGCTTACGTTTCTTTTCAGTTCCCTTGAAAGTTCATCTATCTGCATATCGCTTTTCTTTAATATATCTATTATCTGTTTTTCAAATTCATTTAGTTTGCTGTATTTACTGTCATCAACAGTTTTTTGTATCGGCTCACTTTTTACCTTTTTAGGTATAACTTTTTCGGCATACGGATATTCGCTTATTATATCCGCTGCGCCGTTTATCAGTTTTGCACCCTGTTGAATGATTTTGTTCGTTCCCAAGGAATTTGTATCTGTAATATTTCTCGGTACCGCAAATACATCTCTGTCATTTTCAAGTGCATATTTTGCTGTTATAAGCGCACCGCTCTTTTCCGGTGCTTCCGTTACGAGTATTCCGCGTGACAGTCCCGCTATAATTCTGTTCCTTGCAGGAAAATGATTTCTTACAGGCGGTGTACCGGGTGCGTATTCTGATATTATACAACCTTTTTCGGTAATTGCTTTGACAAGTTCAACATTTTCCGACGGATACACTATATCAAGTCCGTTGCCGACAACACCGACTGCCACTCCGCCGACATCCAGTGTTGCCCACGCACCGACCGTATCAATACCTCTTGCCAGTCCGCCGATAGTCACCGCACCGTATTGTGCCAATTCGCGACATATCCTATCCGTCACAACACGTCCGTATTCCGACGAATTTCGTGTACCCACAACGCCTATTGTAAGCACCTTATCAAGCTCCAACACCTTGCCCTGTACATACAAGACATACGGCGGACTTGATATATTCTTTAATATTTGCGGATAGCTTTCACTGTCGTAAACCAATATTTTCTGATTTAATTTTGCGGTTTGTTCAAGTATTTTTTCTGCTTTGGATAAATCCTTGTCTGCAAGACTTGATTTTATTTTGTCACTCAAACCGTATATATTATTGAAGTTTTTTGAAAAATATATTTCTTCAACAGTTTTAAAATACTCTAAAAGTACTTTAATTTTTGATGGCGTAACACCGTATTTAGTTGTAAGCCATAACCAATAAAG
>NZ_JBKVWU010000203.1:0-2167 GCF_046972485.1 Hominilimicola sp. | reverse complement strand
TTTCAGTACTATTCTTTCGAATAAAGATCCTCATAAACAACTTCTTGACCAGAAAAACAGACCTGTCGGTGCAACATATTCAGATCAGGTTAAAGAAGGCGGTTCGCTTGATGAACTTTGGGGTTACAAGATGTCAGGTTCATTCCGGCTTGGTGACGGTATCGAATATGTCGGCAGCGGTCACAACAGTGTATTTCAAGACGATGACGGTCAATGGTATCTTGTTCAGCACTGCCGTAAGGTAGCCAATGCATTTGCTTATCTTCAAGTCAAGAAAATTCTTTGGACTGAGGACGGTTGGCCGGTAATCTCACCTCTTGTATACGCAGGTGAAAAAGAGCAAAAAATTCCAAAGGAAATGATTTACGGTACTTGGGATTTATCAAGTGTAGGTCATACAATTATGGCTGACGGTGTTACCGATGTAAGTAAACCGGATAATAAAGAAACCAATTATTACGGAGCACGTGAAAATAGCGACTTGCCTGTACATTCAAGCCAAATTATTCTCCAACCGGACGGTACAATCGGTAACGGTATCGGCACTTGGGATTACGACAATGACCATACTGTAACACTAAACTTTGACGCAGACGGCAACAATGACAATTACGAATTCTATCAGTCAGGCGATACAATGAAGTTGTTTGTTATGACAGGTTACGATAAGGATAAGAGAGAATCTGCAATTATAATGACAGGTACTGACCAAAACAGCGTTGCAAGCTTCGCTAAAAAGAGCAATGCAGTTTCGGTGTCAACAAAAACAGTAAACAGAATTGAAACGACTCCGACTACAATTACAAAAAGCACAAACGGCAATCCGATACTTGGATTTGACGCAGACGGCAAAACTCTATACGCAGGCGACCCTGCCGCATATGTTGAGGACGATACAGTTTATCTGTATGCAGGACACGACACATCAACAGGTGACAGCTATGTAATGCCTGAATGGGTATGTTACACTTCAAAGGATATGGAAAACTGGGAATATAAAGGCTCGGTTATGAGTGCTAAAGATATTTCTTGGAGATCAAACGATACATCAGCCTGGGCAAGTCAAGTTATCAAGCACAACGGTAAGTATTATTTGTACTTCTGTACTTGGGATAAAACTTCAAGCGGTAAGCAGTCAATCGGTGTTGCAGTATCTGACTCCCCTACAGGTCCGTTTAAAGACATCGGTACACCGCTTGTTAAGGGTACATTAACAGAACCGCAATCAAGCAACTGGAACGATATTGACCCAACTGTTTGGGTAGAAACAGTTGACGGAGTTGAACATCGTTATCTTGCTTGGGGTAACGGAATATTCTATGTATGCGAACTTAATGATGATATGATTTCCGTAAAAGATTTAGACAATGACGGCTCTATCACAATGGGTAAAGACGTACTTCAACAAGAATTTACAGGACTTCAAGACGGTCTTGGATTTACAGAGGCTCCTTGGATTTATCGTCAGCAAGACGCAGACGGGAATTACACAGGTAAATATTATCTGTTCGGTGCTTTCGGTTGGCGTGAGCAAATGGGTTACGCAACATCAGATTCAATGTACGGTCCTTGGACATGGGGCGGCATTATAATGGAGCCGACGGCTACTTCAAACACAAACCACCCATCTGTCATAGATTTCAAAGGTAAAACATACTTTATCTACCACAACGGCGCTCTTGTTTGGGGCAGTGGTTTCAGAAGAAGTGTCTGCGTTAGTGAAATGACATTTAACGAGGACGGTACTGTTCCGTATATTGATGAAACTTCAACAGATTTGACAGGTACTGCCTCATTTATAACAACCGCTGACAACAAATATCTTGGTTACACAGCATTCAGCAACCCGTCAGACGATGCAAGTTATCCGCTTAAAAAGCAACTTACAGTTACTGCCGACGGTGCTGATTTAAAGACAACTCAATGGGAAATAGAAAAAGGGAAATCAGACAGCACAAACGAAAATTACGTTTCAATCCAAGCTGTTTATAAACCGGGATTGTATCTATGTGTTGACGGCACAAATGTAGTTTTAACACAACAAGATACAACAAGCACTGCTTTAGCAAAGAAAATGACATTTAAAACAGTTGAGGCTATCGACGGTACAGTCGGTAAAGTTTCATTTGAAAGCGTTTCAACGCCGGGATATTTCATCACCGTATCA
>NZ_JBKVWU010000202.1:0-2264 GCF_046972485.1 Hominilimicola sp. | reverse complement strand
TTATTTTTGGGAGTTTGAGGTGCTAACCTCATTAAAAATCATTTCTGGCGACATGCGCGGCAGAAATGGCTTAAAATCTAAAGTTTCGACTTTGGAGGAACTTTACGATTTCTTCTCTGAAAAAATACTCAAAAATTACATCTATGATGTGATTTTTGGAGCTGACGACAGAATGTCGACAGGCTCAAAAAACTATATACTCCCCTGTTTTTAGAAAAATATTCATATTTAACACAAAATATTGTGTTCCGCCCTTGATTTTGAGTTTCAAAAGTGATATTATATATGTATGTATATATAACTAATACACATTAAAGGGAGTTTTCTCTCTTTAATAAGAGAAAAAAGAGGAGGAATTAATTCCGATGGCTAGAAAAATGAAAACCATGGATGGTAACAATGCAGCAGCTTACGCATCATATGCGTTTACAGATGTTGCCGCTATCTATCCTATCACACCATCATCTACAATGGCAGAAGTAACCGACAAATGGTCAGCTGCCGGACAGAAAAACATTTTCGGACGTACTGTAAGAGTGGTTGAAATGCAGTCTGAGGCCGGTGCCGCAGGTGCAGTTCACGGTTCACTTACAGCAGGTGCTCTTACAACAACTTATACAGCATCACAAGGTCTTTTACTTATGATTCCTAATATGTACAAGATTGCAGGTGAACAACTTCCTTGCGTATTTAACGTATCGGCAAGAGCTTTGGCATCACATGCACTTTCAATATTCGGCGATCATCAGGACGTTATGGCTTGTCGTCAGACAGGTTTTGCTATGCTTGCGTCAACTAATCCGCAAGAAGCAATGGACCTTGGTGCAGTTGCTCACCTATCAACAATAAAGGGTAAAATTCCGTTCATTCATTTCTTTGACGGTTTCAGAACTTCTCACGAATATCAAAAGGTGGCTTGTTGGGATTATGCAGATCTTGCAGATATGCTTGATTGGGATGCACTAAACAACTTCAGACGTAAGTCACTAAATCCTGAACACCCTGCTCAGAGAGGTACAGCTCAAAACCCTGACGTATTCTTCCAGGCTAAAGAGGCTTCTAACAAAGCTTACGATGCAATTCCTGAAGTTGTTGAAGAATACATGAATAAAGTAAACGAAAAAATCGGCAGCGATTATAAGCTATTCAACTACTACGGTGCAGAAGACGCTGATGAAGTTATTATCGCTATGGGCAGTGTCTGTGATACAATCTCGGAAACTGTTGATTACCTAAACGCAAACGGCCGCAAGGTTGGTCTTGTTAAGGTTAGACTTTACAGACCTTTCAGTGTTAAGCACTTGGTTGCAGCTATTCCTTCAACAGTTAAGAAGATTTCTGTTCTTGACAGAACAAAAGAACCGGGTTCAATCGGTGAACCTCTATATCTTGATGTTGTTGCGGCACTTCGTGACACAGAATTTGCTAATGTTCCTGTATACACAGGTCGTTACGGTCTTGGTTCAAAGGATACAACTCCTGCTCAAATCATCGCCGTATTCAAAAACACAGAAAAGAAGAGATTTACAATCGGTATCAACGATGATGTTACTAACCTATCACTTGCTCTTGATGAAAACCCTGACACAACTCCGGCAGGTATCACAAGCTGTAAGTTCTGGGGTCTTGGTGCAGACGGTACAGTCGGTGCTAACAAGAACTCTGTTAAGATTATCGGTGACCACACAGATATGAACGTACAAGCTTACTTTGACTATGACTCTAAGAAGTCAGGCGGTCTTACAGTATCTCACTTACGTTTCGGTAATGCTAAGATTACTTCAACATATCTAATCAACAAGGCTGACTTTGTTGCTTGTCACAAGGCATCATATATCAGACAATACAATATGGTTGAGGACGTTAAGCCGGGCGGTGTATTCCTACTTAACTGTTCATGGAATGCAGAAGAACTTGAAGAACATCTTCCTGGTCAGGTTAAGAAGTATATCGCTGACAACAATATTCAATTCTATACAATCGACGGTGTTAAGATTGGTAAAGAAATCGGTCTTGGCAACAGAATTAATACTGTTCTTCAATCAGCATTCTTTAAACTTTCAAAGATTCTTCCTGAAGAAGACGCTATTAAGTATATGAAGGACGCCGCAACTGCATCATATTCAAAGAAGGGTGACGCAATCGTTAAGATGAATCACGACGCTATTGACGCCGGTGCTCAGCAAATCGTTAAGGTTGAAGTTCCTGAAAGCTGGAAGAACGCTCAAAGCGAAGATCTTTCAGTTAAGCATGACGGTGAAGGC
>NZ_JBKVWU010000201.1:0-2313 GCF_046972485.1 Hominilimicola sp. | reverse complement strand
GCCTGATACTTACCGTTATAAATAAGTGTGGCGTCTGATGAAATTTCTGCGGTATTTGTCTTTGAAGTGTTTTCATCTTTGAAATATTCAATGGCTGTGTTGCCGTTCTTTGTTGTAAGTTTTGAGAATAGCTCTGATGAGATTGTCAAATCATTGTTTTGATTTTGAATAGGCATTGCAAGAATAACCGATTCATCGTTTTTACCCTCGTTTTTCACATAGTAAGTTACGTTGTAACCTAATAGATTATTCATATTGTAGGCTGTTTCGTAAGTTTTGTTGTCAATTTTGATTTGTCCCTTTGCAAGTGATGATGAACCCGTAAGGGAAGTGTTTTCTATTGCTGTGATACGACCTGTATCTTTTGTGACTTTTAACTTGTCTTTTAAAAGGGTTTTTTCTGTAATTTCGTATTTGCCGTCAGAACCGAAACCTGTTTGTTCCATTAGTTTTGATTCAAGTGCGTTTGTTGTAAGGTATGCAACGTTACCTCTTGAAATTTTGTCTGAATATGAGCCTTGAACATTCTTTGCAAGACCGTTTGAAGTACCGGTTTTCATATATCCGTGAGGATAACCGCCGTTTTCTTCGGCTGATACCGTATAACCTGTTGCACGAACCATTATAGTCATTGCCTCTGCATATGAAATAGGTGCGTTAGGTCTGAAATTACCGTCACCGTCACCCTCGATAATGCCTTGAGATACTGCAAGGTTTATATAGCCGTTAGCCCAGTGTTCGGCTGAAACGTCGTCAAACACAGTCTGACCTTTTGAAGATTCTGCCGCATCTTCGAGTCCAAGTGCGTGTATTGCCATTTTGGCAACTTCAGAACGAATGATGGTATCATCAAGTCTGTAAGCACCGTTTTCGTCACCGACCATAATGTTAAGTGCCGAAAGAATTTGTACAGGCTCTTCGTAACGTGTACCTTGTACGTCAGCAGGAATAGCCGCCATACTTACAGGAACACAGGAAAGAACTGTACTTGTCGCAACTGCGACAGATAAAATCTGCTTTTTTAAATTGTTCATTTAAAAATTACCTCCTTTGGGGTTGCCCCTTATCCTAAATAGCAAATGGGTGAATTGTTATCAACCACAAGTGAGATAATACAGTATAAGACAGTAAGTTTCAAGCTGTAATATTTGACAATGTGAAAGGTTTTTGGTCTATATTATAGAAGTAAATACGTTTTCTTCTCAATAATTAACATTACGAAAGTTAATTTTTTGTTAATTTTTGTTTAAATCGCAAAAAGCTATTGCACAAATAAAACTGATATGTTAAAATTGATATATGTAAACCAATGTTATGTTTGGAAAAGGAGAAATTATAATGAAAAGAGCAATAAAAACAGCGTCGGCAATATTGCTTGCACTTGCTATGACAACACCTGCATTTGCGGCACCGACAGATACAGATACTACAACAGATACACCTATTGCTACACCTACAGCAGCACCGTCAACATCAACTCGCTTTACTGATATTAACAGTGAAGAATTTGCTTGGGCAAAGTCATATATTAATGATATGGCGGGCAAGGGCTTTATTTCGGGTTATGAGGACAATACATTCAGACCTGACAATGATGTAACAAGACTTGAGGCATTGTCGCTTTTCGCAAGAGCAATGGGTTCAAATGATTCTGCCAATACTGAATTATTGGAAATCGCACACGATAAGTTCGACAGTGTTATAAAAGAGTACGGCTTAAAGTGGGGTACTGATGAAATCGCATATCTGATGTATAAGGGTGCTTTGAAGAAAACAGACCTTGATACATACCTAAAAGATGATGAAAAAGATACACCGATGAAACGTTATGAGGCGGCTATAATCATAACTAAGGCAATGGGCGGCGAAGAAAAAGCACTTTCAGAATTGGGTGTAGTGCTTGATTACACAGACGCACGTGAAGTACCGTCAAATGCTATTCAGTATGTGTCTTATGCAACAGACGCTGGAATTATGGAAGGTATGGGAGAGGGCCTATTCTCACCTAATACAGCCGTTAAGAGAAGTCAAATGGCAGTTATGCTTTCGAGAACTGTAGACAAGACAAACTATACATTTGAAAAGAATAAGATAACAGCTGTTGATACCGAAAACAAGACAATCACGGCAACAAATTCAAAAGGTAAGGAAACTCAATACACATATACAGACAGTACAGTTATAAAGAGCCTTGGTGACGAAATACAAGCGTCAAGACTTGTTTCGGGTGTTGAGGCAGTGTTCGTTAAGTCGGGTAATACACTTGTAAGCGTTGACACTGTATCAAGTGAACCGGACAGAACAATCACAGGC
>NZ_JBKVWU010000200.1:0-2349 GCF_046972485.1 Hominilimicola sp. | reverse complement strand
GCTAAACGACGAGGAAGAATAATCGAGGAAGAATAATAATGAAATTTAAAATCGTACATGATACTCCGGGTCGTATCAGATTGCGTTGTGGTGGATATTATTTTGATAAAAATCAAGAAAAATCTCTTGAGAAAACAATTTTATCGGAACAGTATGTCGAGTCTGTAAAGGCTAAAAGCGTCAACGGCGGTATTTTAATTACCTATCAATCCGATTACAGACAGGAGCTTTTGAACTACATAAAAGGAATCAAGCGAAATCAATTAGCGGCTGTTGAAGATGAGTCTGAGGATATACAGGCTGATTTCAAGAATGAGATTATAAAAATGCTTATAAAGCGTTTTGTTCTTAGAAGAATATTGCCGTATCCTGTACGAGTTGCAATGGCTTACTTTAAGGCATTCCCGTATGTGAAGAAAGCTGTGGGCAGTGTACTTAATTTAAGGGCCGATGTGGCACTTTTGGACGGTGTTGCACTCGGAACGGCACTTTCAAGAGGAATGTATTCGGAAGTTAATTCAATTACATTTTTGCTTGGAGTTTCGGAACTTCTTGAAGAATATACAAGAAAACGTACAAAAAATGCACTTGCGGACAGTCTTGCAATGAAGATTGACACTGTATGGAAGAAGAACGGCGAAAACGAGGAACAAGTTCCTATTTCAACCGTTAAAGAGGGTGACCTTGTCGTATTCCGTGACGGTGCAATGATCACTTTTGACGGCGTTGTTGTATCCGGACAGGCAAGTGTAAACGAAGCGTCTATGACAGGCGAATCGGTTGCGGCTGTAAAGGATAAGGACAGTACTGTTTACGCCGGTACAGTTGTAGAGGCGGGAAATATAGTAATTAAGGTTAGTGCTGCGGCTGATAATACACGTATTTCAAATATTATTGAAATGATTGAAAACGGTGAAAGTATGAAAGCCGGAGTACAGAGCCGTGCAGAGAAAATTGCAGACGGTTTTGTACCGTACAGCTTGGGATTGGCGTTGCTTGTTTATCTTACAACAAGAAATGTTGTAAAGGCAATGTCTGTTCTTATGGTGGACTATTCTTGTGCAATTAAATTGTCAACACCGATAAGTATTATAAGTGCTATGCGTGAGGCATCCTCAAGAGGATTTGTTGTAAAAGGCGGACGTTATCTTGAAAGTGTATCTCATGCTGATACTATTGTATTTGACAAGACAGGTACACTTACAAATTCATGCCCGACAGTAGAAAAAGTGCTTTCATTCGGTGAGTATACATCAGATGATATACTTAAAATATCTGCGTGCCTTGAAGAACATTTCCCTCACAGTGTGGCAAAGGCAATCGTTAAAGCCGCTAAAGCAAAACAGCTTGACCACGAAGAAGAACATGCTGAAGTTGAATATGTAGTTGCACACGGCATAGCTACAATGTTGCATGGCAAGCGTGCAATTATAGGCAGTGAGCATTTTGTGCTTGAGGACGAAAATATTCCGATAACTGATGAACAGAAGTCTGTTATTGAAAACGAATGTGAGGGCTTTTCTGTTATATACCTTGCAATCGGAGGCGTGTTGTCGGGAGTTATTTGTATAAGCGACCCGCCGAGAAGTGAGGCTCATGAGGCAATTCAGTTACTTCGTGAAAGTGGTATAGATAATATTATTATGCTTACAGGTGACCATGAAGGTGCTGCAAAACGCACTGCCGATATGCTCGGTATAGACAATTTCCGTGCACAGGTATTACCTGAGGATAAGGCGACAATTATTGAAGAATTGAAGAACGAGGGAAGAACGGTTATAATGGTCGGTGACGGTATCAATGACTCTCCTGCGTTGGCACTTAGCGACGTTTCAATCGCTATGAAAGATTCTGCCGATTTGGCAAGAGAAGTGGCTGATGTCACATTGCTTTCGGGCGATTTGAGAGATTTAGCGCTTCTTCGCAAGTTAAGTAGCAGACTGTTCAGACGAATTAAACGTAATTATACGTTTATTATGGCATTTAATTCATTGCTTATATTGCTTGGATTGAAAGGTTCTATAACTCCGTCTGCATCATCACTTTTGCATAATTCGTCAACTATGCTTATAAGTGCGAACAGTATGCGTCCATTATTGAAGGACAAGAATTAATCGTATTAAATTATTTGACGGTTGAGCGGCAGTATAAAAACTGCCGCTTTTTTTATCATATGGAATAAATTTAAAAGAATAAATATTAAAATCGGTATTCCCAAAATGAAAAATATATAGTATAATAGAAATAGAAAGTAGGTGGTAGGTTGTGAGAATTGAAAAGCTAAACAAAGACAAAATAAAGGTAACGCTTACAACTGCGGAATTAATTAATCTTGATATAGACGTGAAA
>NZ_JBKVWU010000199.1:0-2369 GCF_046972485.1 Hominilimicola sp. | reverse complement strand
CATCAGTATATATCGGATATTCAGCCAATTCCTCTGCCGTAAGATTTATATTCTCGGCTATATATACGATTAATTCGCTGTTACCGTCTGCGATAGATTTTACCGCTTTAACAAAGTCGGATGCGTTTTTTACAACAACGTATGTCTTGCCGTCTATTACTGTTGTTTCACTGATACCTGTATCCAACACAGCAGATACCGTTACATCACATTTCGGCATTGTAAATTCATAACCGTTTTCGTTTGTTGTAAGCTTAATATCATTTCCGTTTACATCTGTAACGGCTACTACTGCACCGTCTGCAATACCGCAAACGGTTACCTTGTTCCCCGGTAATGCTCCGCGGGCATAGTCCCCGTTAATAAGAGTGTCAGCCTTAACGCCACTCTGTTTTATTAAATAAAGCTCCGGATTTTTATTATTTGCAAAAGAAGGTTCATTATTATAGTCAATGCCCCACGTTTTAAGTGTTGTACCTTTCACTTGGTTAGGGTTTGCTCTGACATATTCATTCAACTTAGCCGGAATATACAATCCATCCGCATCTTGTTCGCTTACCGTAGAATCTTTATCTACCATTTTGGAAATACACTCATCTTTTTCAATATCATAGTACACATCATAACAGTCATTTTCTTCATAATACATATTATTTTCAAGAGTAAGTCCTGACATTTCTGCATACGAAACTATACCGCCCGAACGGCGTGAATTGAATATATCACTATTGGCACAGTTATATATTTCGGTTTTACCGCATGCCTCACCGACAATACCTCCGTAAAGACTTGTCACATTAACACCGCTGTTTTTTAATACACAGTTTGCGATAACCGTATTACCCGATGTTGAGTAAACAATACCGCCAAATTCATATATATAACCTGTTGCGGTTACACAGCAGTTTGTAATTGTTGAATTATAAGCCTCGGCTGCGATACCACCGCATATGCCATAGTTCAATGATATATATACATCACAGTTATCTATACTGGTATTATTTGCAACTTGTACAATACCGGCTGATTTTTCGTTATAAACATGGGAATTTATATTAACATTTTTAATAACGGCACCGTCTGTTTCGGCAAACAATATACAGTCTGCCGTAATCTCTGCACCGTTTCCGTCAAATGTACCTGTATACGGTGCGTTTTTGCCTATCAATCCAACATTTGAATAAGCCCAATAACCGCTATAATCACGGTAGTTAATACTTTTAGCCACTACCTTTGCATTTGCGTCTGTCTGACCTGCCTCTACGATTCTTGCAAACGCAACCAAATCATCTGCATCAGAGATGTAATACACACCCTCGGAATCTGTTGTTAAATTATAATCACATATTGCCTGTATATTTACCTGACTTTTCGGCATTGTAAATTCATATGTGTTATCGCTCGTTTTTGTAACTTTGACACTTTTTCCTTTTGAATCTGTAACCTTTATTTCCTTTACTGAATTTATTAGGTTGCTGTAATCATTATACAAATCTACTTCTACTTCAATCGTCTTTCCGGCTCTTGAATAATCAGCGGACGTTTGAATAATATCCTCGTCATATATGTGATAAATTTCATATACAGGCACAGGGCATTTTTCTACGATTTTTGCAGTTTGAATTTCATTTTCCGTTACAAAGTCCCAGTACATATACCCACTGCGTTGCGCATTTACATTTAATGCATCCATTGTACTGTCGGAGAAAAGTTCTTCCGTTGTCTTTGCTATATCCGAACCTATATTGGTTGTCACTTTATTTTCGTCATTGTCATAACCGGCACAAAATACTCCGCTGTTTTTCTCCGAATTATAATAAGCAGTATCATAATTATAATTACCGATACCTATAAATGCACCGACCGATTTTTTATCATCAGCAGTATTTTTCTGTACAACAGTACCGTTATTTACTGCGTTACGAAAAGTAACACCACCCTGAGCGTATCCGATAAAACCGCCGACAAAACCACTGCCGCTTACCGATACTTCACTGTATACATTATACAAGTCACGCTTAGATTTCATTATGCCGACAAGTGCGCCGGTATATGAAGATGTATCATCTCCGCCGTCTACACTTCCCTTAATTACAAGGTTTCCTATGTATGCATCTGATGTAATTCCAAACAAGCCCGTTGCTACAGTACTGTTATATTTCGTGCCGCTTGTGATGTCGAGCGTTACAGTGTGACCTTTACCGTTAAAATTACCTTTATACGGATTGTCATTTGTACCTATCGGTTCAAAACCTTTTTCCGTTGAGGCTGTAACATCTGCTGTGAGAACGACGTTTCCTGCCTCATACCCGTCATTTACTGCCTTTGATAAAATCAAAAGTTCCTCATCTGTTGAAACAATATAGTTA
>NZ_JBKVWU010000198.1:0-2378 GCF_046972485.1 Hominilimicola sp. | reverse complement strand
CGAGCGTGCATTTTTTGTAACTAAGGAGAAGCAAGGTAACATAGCGAAGTTTTTTCTGTCAAAGAAAAACGGAGCAAAGCGAACTTTGCTCCGACGTGGCGCGTCTGACAGGATTTGAACCCGCGACACCAAGAATCGGAATCTTGTGCTCTATCCAACTGAGCTACAGACGCATATATTAATATTAACATATGCGTCTTACTTTGTCAATCAATTTATGAGTTCAACCGTACTTCCCGCAGAGCCTTTTTTTACAACAATCTTTTTATCGATTCTGTCTTTCAATTCTGAAATATGCGATATAATACCTACCATTCTGTCACTTTCCGAAAGCGAATTAAGCACTTCTATCGCCTGTTCAAGTGATTCATTGTCAAGTACACCAAATCCTTCATCAACGAACATTGACTCCAATTTAACACCGCCTGCGTTACGTTGTATAACCTCCGAAAGTCCCAGTGCCATACATAATGACGCCTTAAACGACTCACCTCCCGACAATGATTTAACGCTCCTTTGCTTGCCGGTATAATTATCAAACACATCAATATCAAGACCGCTGTGAGATTTCAAATTACTGTCACCGTCATGCTTTACAAGTTCAAAACGACCGTTTGTCATATACGAAAAACGCTTATTGGCCTCATTTAGAATTGACCTAAAATATGCCGACTGAATATACTGCTCAAACGCAATTTTTTGACGTTTTGAAAGTTCACCGTTTGCCGTCTGTGAAATATTCAGATATGTAGAATATCGTTTTCCGCTTTCGTCAAGTTCCGTTTTCAACTTCTGCGTTTCGTCCATTATACGCTTATTTATACTGATATTAGCAGTCAAGCTGTTCTTTTGTTCCGTTACTTCCTCCAACGAATTTTCTGTTTCTTCTTTATCTGCCTTTAATTTTTCAATATCAGTCTTTTCTGCCTTACCTATGTTTTCCTTAAGCATCTTTATTCTCTCATTGCAAGCACTTAATTTATTGTCATACTCCTTGATTTCATCACGCATATCTGATATATTTTCAATATCACTTACCAATATTTCAAGAGTATTTTCATCATCAATGCCGTACTTTTGCATTGCTTTTTCAAGCTTTTCTTCCTGCTTTTTTATACGTTCGTTTTCCGTTTTAGCCAAAGGCTCGTTTTCGTTTATAACAGCTTTGGCATTGTCAATGACTTTGACACATTCATTATAGTTTTGTTCGGCAATTTCAAAACTTTTTTGCATTTCATCAATCCTGTTTTCTAAATCGTCAAGCACCTTTTCCGCCTCGGACTTGTTTTTACAGCTTATCATTTTTTCAAGTGCCGTTATTTTGTTTTCGTCACCGTTTATAACCGTTTTCAAATCATTGATTTTAGCCGTAATTTCTTCGATTTTCTCATCGGTTTGATTGCATTTTTCGGTGTATGCGTTTAAATTTAATTCACATTCAATTCTTTCTGTATTGCGTTTTTCGGCAATTTCAAGCTGTTCTTTTGCATTTGTAAGCTCATTTTTGATATTTTCCGCAATTTCTTCGACAGTATTTTCAGTTTCAATATCCATATCTTCAAGTGCGGTTTTAATTGAATTTTCAATTTTTTCACATTCATTCTTTTCTTTACTTGCTTTATCGGCAATTTTTCTGCACTCGTTATCTGCCATATCGGCACGTTGTTTCATTTCGTCAAGTTCATTTTCCGAAGGTGCGGTATCACTTTTTTGAGCAATGCAAGGGTGGTTTGTTGAACCGCATACGGGACACGGCTCATTTTCGTTCAAGCTCTCTGCCAATATTCCCGCCTGCTCTCGTAAAAATAAACTGTAACCGTCATTATAAGTTTCTAAAGTTTGCTTATATAACTTTTCAGCATCTGTATATTGCTCCGAAAGTTTCTTATGTTTCTTTTGATGCTTTTTCAAACTGTCACAGTCAAGCATAACCTTTTGTATTTTAAAATTATGCTTCTCTTTTTCTTCATACAGGCTCTTTACCTTTTGCAGTTCGACTTCGGTTGATTTCAATTCAGAAAGTTTATTTTTTTCGTCTTCTGCTTTTTTCTTATCATCATTGAATGTAGCCTTTAATTTTTCCGACTCGTCATTAGCCTTTTTCAATGACTTTTGATTTTTTGCGGTTTCCTTTTTCAAACTTTCATATTCTTCATAATATTCAAGTTCATTTTTCAATCCGACTGCCTTTTCCGAAAGCGTTTTCCTTTCATTTTCTCTTGCTTTTTCATCTTCAAGGATTTTCTTTAATTCATCGTGTTTTTCTGTATTTTTTTCAAGCACTTTTTTGTTTGTCGAAATACTTTTTTCAAGTTTTCCGACATTTTCGCGATACGATTTTAGCATTGTTAAAATAGGCATTACGTCCTTATTAACAC
>NZ_JBKVWU010000197.1:0-2407 GCF_046972485.1 Hominilimicola sp. | reverse complement strand
CTTGTGACGTGTACCGTCCGGCGGCTATAAAACAGCTTGAAGTTTTGGGTAAACAAATTCAAGTACCGGTATTTTCAATGGGTGCAGACGTAAATCCCGTTACTATCGCAAAAGAAGCGGTAGCACACGCAATAAAGCATGGAAACGACCCTGTTATCCTTGATACGGCAGGTCGACTTCATATAGATGAGCAGCTTATGGACGAGCTTGCGAACATCAAAGCGGAAGTAAATCCGACGGAAATACTTCTTGTTGTAGACGCAATGACAGGTCAGGACGCAGTAAACGTCGCAAAATCATTTAACGATCAGCTTAATATAACAGGTGTTATACTTTCAAAGCTTGACGGTGATACAAGAGGCGGTGCGGCACTTTCCGTAAAACAAGTTACGGGTAAGCCGATAAAATATGCGTCGGTCGGTGAAAAATTGAGCGACCTTGAACAGTTCCATCCGGACAGAATGGCGTCAAGAATTTTGGGTATGGGTGATGTGCTTACTCTTATCGATAAGGCACAGGAAACCATAGACGAAAAGAAAGCACAGGAGCTTGAAGAAAAAATCCGTAAACAACAGTTTGACCTTGATGATTTCCTTGAACAGTTCAAGCAAATCAGAAAAATGGGTTCATTCTCACAAATACTCGGTATGTTGCCGGGAATAGATAAGAAAATGCTTGAAAGCGTTGACACTGAAGAAAATGAAAAGAAAATGCTTCATATTGAGGCGATAATTCAGTCAATGACACAGGAAGAACGCAGAAAGCCGAGTATAATCGGCGCAAGCAGAAAAGTCCGTATATCGAAAGGTAGCGGAACAAGAGTACAGGACGTAAATCAGCTTTTGAAACAGTTTGAACAAATGCAAAAGATGATGAAACAGCTGTCAGGCGGACGTCAGGCAAAAATGCTCAAACGTCTCAGAAAACGTAAATAAGGTATGATAAATACTTTATGATATATTTATGCTTATAATTTATGGGAGGTGAAAGAACAATGGCAGTAAAAATTAGATTGAGAAGAATGGGTGCAAAGAAGGCTCCTTTTTATAGAGTAGTAGTTGCAGATTCAAGATACCCAAGAAACGGTAGATTTATTGAAGAAGTTGGCACATACAATCCTCTAACAGACCCTGCAACAGTTAATATTGATGCAGAGGCAGTTAAGAAGTGGATCTCAAACGGTGCTCAGCCAACTGATACTGTTAAGGCTCTTCTAAAGAAGTCTAACATTATCTAATTATGGAGGATAGGCTAATGAAAGAAGTATTGGAGATAATAGCCAAATCACTTGTTGACTATCCCGAACAGGTTGATGTTAAGGAAATTAACAACGAGGACCAGACAGTAACTTTGGAACTTAGAGTTGCTGAAAGCGATATGGGTAAGGTGATTGGTAAACAGGGTAGAATTGCTAAGGCAATCAGAACTGTTGTCAAAGCTGCCGCAAGTCGTGAAAATAAAAAAGTTGCGGTTGAAATCTTACAATAGGATAGTAGGGGCTTGCATTTGTGAGCCCTTTTTGTATTTTAATTTCCGATGTTGAAGAAAGGATTTAGTTATGGACTTGCTTGAGGTAGGAAAAATAGTTAATACACACGGTTTAAGAGGTGAAGTTAAGGTTGTTCCTTGGACCGATTATCCCGAAGTGTTTGAAGATATAGATTTTGTTTATGTAAAGAAAAAGTCTGAATATGAAAGACTTGACGTAAAGGGTATAAAGTATCAGAAGAATAATCTTATCGTGAGATTTTCTCAGATTACTGATATAAATATGGCTGAAAAGTATAAAAATCAAGTGATTTATGCCGAACGCGAGATTTTGGGCGAGCTTCCTGAGGGCGTGTATTATATTGCCGACCTTATCGGTCTTGATATTGTAACTGAGGACGGCGAAAAAATCGGTACTGTAAGCGATGTTTTCAACACAGGCAGTAACGATATTTACGAAGTAAAGCGTGAGGGAAAGAAAAATCTTTTGTTGCCTGTTATAGATGACGTTGTTCTTAATATCGACGTTGAGGGCGGTAAAATAACCGTCAGAATGATGGACGGCTTGGAGGACTTGGCGTGAAAAATCATATGAGATTTGATGTGCTTACATTGTTTCCGCAAATGTTTGAGGCGGTTTTGGGTGACAGTATAATCGGTCGTGCGAGAGAAAATAATATTCTTGAAATGAATTTTATTGATATTCGTGATTTTTCAACCAATAAACATAGAAAGGTTGACGATTATCCGTATAGCGGTGGCGGTGGTATGCTTATGAACGCACAGCCTGTGTATGACGCGTATATGTCTGTTGCGGAGGGACTTGATTATAAACCGTTTACGATCTATATGTCGCCGCAGGGACAGGTGTTTAATCAGGGTATCGCGATCGACCTTGCAAATTATGAGCATATCGTTT
>NZ_JBKVWU010000196.1:0-2441 GCF_046972485.1 Hominilimicola sp. | reverse complement strand
TTGTGAGTGGCTGGGTTGGAAGCGGTAAAACGGGCGTAATAGATTTTACGCCCTCCGTTCCGACTGCCGCAAAATCTATTTTTAATAAAGCGCTTGATACGCTTATTATGTTTTACAGAAATAACGCAAATATGAAAACAGAAATAAGAGGGTTCGGCAATACGAAGCCGCAGCCTTTGGAAAATATTATAACTGAAAGAGAGGTTGAGCTAATGGCAAAAGCACAAGCAACAAAAGCGCCTGAAAAATCGGAGCCGTCAAGGGCTTCTGTACAGGCGATAGAATTATCCGGCGAAACGCCCTATGAAAAATTGAGCGAGATTTTGAAAAAGCTGGAGGACGGAGTGAAAGACATATTTAACGGCGATAAATATGCGGAATATCTTGCGTGTATGTCAAAATTCCATAATTACAGTTTTAGAAATTCGCTTTTGATTTTAATGCAAAAGCCCGACGCTTCTATGGTGGCGGGATTTGGCGCATGGCGCGATAATCACAAACGCACAGTAAAACGAGGTGAACGCGGTATTAAAATAATCGCGCCGTTCTCATACAAAACAAAAAAGCAGATTGAGAAAATAAATCCGGCAACAAACAAGCCGATTATAGGCTGGGACGGTAAACCGCTTACAGAGGAAAAAGAAGTAACTATCCCCACTTTCCGAGTTGCTACCGTATTTGACTTGTCGCAGACGGAGGGCGAACCGCTGCCGAGTTTGGGAGTTGACGAGCTTACGGGCAATGTTGCGGATTTCAAAAAGTTTTATGCCGCACTTGAAAAAATATCGCCTATGCCTATTGGGTATGAGGATATAGATACGGGAGCAAAGGGATATTGTAATTTTGAAGAACAGCGAATAGCCGTAAAAAACGGTATGAGCGAGGTTCAGCAGTTAAAAACGCTGATACACGAAATTGCACACGCTAAACTACACAATATTCTCAAAGAAAAATCAACGGAATTGACGCCCGAAGAACAAAAGAACAATCGTACAATGGAGGTTGAAGCTGAAAGCGTCGCCTATACCGTTTGTCAGCGATATGGGATTGACACTTCCGATTATTCTTTCGGATATGTTGCGGGTTGGAGCAAAGATAAGGAATTACCGGAGTTAAACGCTTCCCTTGACACAATACAAAAAACGGCGAATGAAATTATATTAGGCATTGACGAGTATTATAAAGAGCTTGCAAAGGATATTGAGCAGACCGAACAGGAAACGGATTATACACAATTTACGGGCTGGGATTTTAACGGCGGATACGCTGCAATCAATACAGACGCTAATTATCTGCAAGTATTTTTTAATGAAAAGCCGGACGATAATATCCGCGCCGAATTAAAGGCAAACGGTTTTCATTGGGAGCCGAAAATAAAAGCGTGGCAGCAGCCATTAACAGGCGAAGTCCTTAACGCTGCTGACAAGGTGGAGTATATCAGACCATTAGACGGTACATTACCGTCTGAATTTCAGAAACGAAACGAGGAACCGGCGAAGATAGCCGAACAGGACGGATTTTCTGAATTGTCGGACGCAGACGCGGCAGACGGCGCAAAAGTATTTGAGCCGGAGGACAATTCCAAAGACACACCTACCATTGACGAGCTTGAAGCAAAGGCGAAGAATGGCGAACCTGTCGCTATTATGGATATTATCGCGGCAAATGAAGCGGAAAAAGTTAAGAAAGGCAAAACGCCTTCCAAAAATGAGACATCTAAGAAAAAGCCGTCAATCAAAAAGCAGTTGGCGGAAGCAAAGGCGCAGGCAGATAAACAGCCGCAAAAATCCGAAAAGGTCAAAAATGCGGCTTTGGAGGTTTAAGCTATGCGTAAGTTTGAAAATGTGGATATTATAAATTCGCTGCGCCGAATAATGAACATAAATACAGAGCATTACAAAAATGATTTTTTTCTTGATGTTGATACAATACATACGGCAGCGTTAAGCGACAGTGCAGAAGATAAGTATTTACTTTTTATGTCGCGTCTGAACGGTACATACTGTTATTGTGAAACGGACGTCTTTACAAAAGATACATCAGCATATAATACTTGGACATACTATGGCGAACAGGCACACGACAATATTATTGCCTATGCTATTAAAATAACGGGTTTTGAAAATGAAGTCATCAAGGGCAATCTTTATGAATTAGATTATCCGAAGCATTTTAAACACGTTATAAATGTTTCGGTGTGTGCCGATAGTGTTTCCGCTGATGAAGAATTAAAATTTACTCTATCGTGCGAGCATAAACGACTTGAAAAGCTGAAATGCGGCAATATTGACAATCATATTGCGGATTTGTCAAAAAAGAAAATCAAGGCGCAGCTTGATAAAATGACGGAAGCTGAAAAGGAGGATATTATAACCCACGTCGAATTAAGCAAAGATTTTGGCGAAGCAGATTTACTAACGCAGGCAGATATTGATTTATAC
>NZ_JBKVWU010000195.1:0-2465 GCF_046972485.1 Hominilimicola sp. | reverse complement strand
GAGCACTACCGATGTAACACTAAGTGTTGTCATTTCAGGAAAATTACAAGTAGGTGTAGGTTTTTGCGATGTACTTTCAGCAAGAGGTTACGTTGCTACAACATTCCAATTTGATTTGAGTTTTGCAAACGGTCAGCCCGGTACACTGATAACGGCAGCCGGCGGTGTGGGATTCGACTTATTATTCTTCTCCGTTGATGTAGATGTAGTCAAATATACAAAAGGTTGGGGTACTCTTGAGCATGCCTCTGAATTTGATTTCTTCAACGGACTTATGACCGATGATGATATTAAATTAACTCCATACAGTAACGGCACATCTGATTTATCTACTTTCGGAAAAAATGATGATATTCAGCTTACCGCAACAGAAAAAGTTGTAAGCTGTAAACAATTAATAAATGATGTCGCAGACAGAACGAGACCTCATATTATCCCTCTTGATGACGGTAAGAAGATGCTTACATTTATAGACGATTCGAGAGATCGTGCCGAATACAACGGAGCAACTCTGTATTATTCGATATTTGACGGTACTCATTGGTCTATTCCTAAAGCAGTAGCAGACGACGGTACACCTGATTCAATACACACACTTAAAAAGATAGGTGACAAAGTTATTATCGCATGGACCGATGTTAAAGACGCATTTGCGGGTGTGGAAACTTCAAGAGAAAAGCTTTCATCAATCGGTATTTCTTGTGCAATATACGATACAAAAACCAACAAAATGGGCAAAGAAATCAGTATTGTACACGACAGATACCTTACTTTAAATCCACAAATTGATGTTGACGGAGATATGCTTTATATAAGCTATGTCAAGCTTGATGTGTCAAAATTAGGCAACAGTAACAGTGACCTATTACAGCTTGAAAAATCATTCTCTAATATAGCCTATGTAAAATACGATATGAGCACAGGAAAGTCTTATGATGAAACCATAATTCCGATACCTCATAAAACAATCAGCTCTCCTATTGCATTGGATTATAATTCGGCAACAATAAATATAAATAACGAAAGTTATTTAATTTCAAGTTACACTATTGATGAAGACGAAGATTTACAAACAGGTGACGACAGAGAGCTTTATCTGCAAATTCAAAACCTAACAACCGGGCAAGCATATTTCCCGATACAAATTACAAATGACAGTATATCTAATTCATTACCTAAACTTACCAACATTAACGGTGAATTGTACCTGACATGGTTGGATAACGGATATATGTTTAAAATTATGAATCTTTCGGATATGTTATCTTCAATGTTTAACGCAGATTCAAACGGAGATATGACAGACTTGATTAATGCCGATACGGTAAACAGTGCATACAAAAACGGCGAAATGACCGATGATAACAAAAATGCCGATTGGTATAAAAAGACTGCAGCTGAACTCGGTATGTCAGACGACGTATATGAAAACAGCATTTACGAAGCCTTGTACAACGGTACATTTAATGTCACAAGTGCAAACTTCCAAGGTAATGACGACCTTTGCACAAGTATAGGAAACTATATTGTAACATCCAACGGTGAAGATATTTATATTTATTACACAGAATTAAGTCAAGACAGTACAAAGAACGGTACTGAAATATACGGTGTACGTTATCAGCGTGGCACAAATAACGGTTATTGGAAGTTCGGCAATTCGGTACAAATTACCGATTTCGGTATGGTTATTGACGAACTTGACCTATATATGACTGATGATAATAAAATATCAGCTGTTTCAAACTACTACAAGCAATGGATTGATGAAAGCGATGCAGATTCACCTATGAAATACAGTGAAAACACCCTTGTAACCATTGACTTTGAACCAGTAAGTTCTCTTGAAATTAAAGGCAGCAATATTATTCTTCCGTCAAAGATTTATCCGAATTATTCGGAAGATATAACATTCACTATTGCGAACACAGGTTTGCTTGACGCAAAGGGTTATGATTTAAAAGTAACGGATAAAAACGGAAATATACTTTACGAGGGCAGTTCTGACAACATAATCGAATCCGGTAATTCGATAAATGTCAGTGTACCATGGACAGTTCCGAGCAACTTGGAAAATGAAGAAGTTACAGTTACGGTAACTGAACGCGGAATTGAAAATGCAAAGCCTGTATCTGCCACAAAAGCCATCCCGTATGATACAAGACTTGATGTATCGAGCTTTGAAATCAAACACGATGATAACGGTTATTATGCATCTGCAACAGTTACAAACAACGGTTCTAAACCGTCCGACGAAATAAATGTAACGCTAAATAATACCGCCGACAAAACTTTCGGCACTACTTCCCTACCTCAACTTGCGAGCGGTGAAAGTAAAGATATTACAGTTCCGTTTGAGATAGATAAAGCTGATTTCAACAATTTAGGATATATAGACTTTAAACTTTCAGCAGTAAGCGGTGAAAACACATCTAACGCATATACCATGTTTAGCTGTTATAAAC
>NZ_JBKVWU010000194.1:0-2481 GCF_046972485.1 Hominilimicola sp. | reverse complement strand
ATTTTAATCTGTCGAATAAATTCGCACGGTGAAAAAGCAGTATGTCATATCCGTTGTAACGTGGCAGTTTCGCAAGTGAATTTTCGATATTTTCGGCGATTTTGACACTGTTTAAAGCAAACGGATCGTCAATTCCCGAAAGTGAAATTTCGCTTTCGTTACGCTTTAAAATGACACGCTCGTCATGCAATGTTTTAACGCCGACTTCGGTAAGTTCTCGCTCAAATTCATCGTAGTCACTTCGCCATAAATCGTGATTGCCCGTTACCGCATAAACGGGTGCAATGTCGATAAGATGTTTGCATAGACGTACTCCGGGTGTGTATGAGCCTGTGTCGTGAACAAGGTCACCTGTCGAAACTATAATGTCGGGCGATTCGTGTTCGATTTCCTCAATCAGCCCCGGTACGCTGTCTGCATGGTAATCTGAAATTTGTAAAATTTTATATCCGTCAAATCCTTCGGGGATTTTCGGTGACGATATATCGTAATGTGTAACTTCAATTCTGTTGTCCAAACCTTTGACGGCAAATAATATTCCGCCCGTAAGCGCTGCTGTTTTTAAAAGCTTTTTCACAATAATCTGTCCTTTCAGATATTTATGGGTTTATTATACCACTATTTTTTAATAAAAACCACATATTTTATTGAAAAAATTAAAATAAGATGATATAATAAATGTATATGTATTTAGGAGGAATTTAACGTGGTTAAGCATATAGTAATGTGGAGAATGGCAGAGAGTGAAGACAAAGAGCAGAGAGCAAAGGATATAAAGGAAAATCTTGAGGCTTTAAAGGGTAAAATAGATATTTTGGTAAACATTGAAGTCGGACTTAATTTCAACGATACAGACGCCGCGTCAGATGTAGTACTTGTATCGGAGTTTGAAACAAAAGAGGATTTAAACACTTACCAAAATCACCCTGAACACAAAGCTGTCGGTGCAACGTATGTGCGTCCGTATGTAGTGGAAAGACGTGTTTGCGATTATGAATTTTAAGTTGTAATTACAATTTAAATGTGATATAATTAACTTTACTTTTGAAGTATAGGAGAAATGTAAATGGCAAAGCTTATAACTAAGGAGCAGATGGCGGAGCAAGAAAGTTATATAATGAAACTCAAAGAAGAAAATATGCGTTATGCTGCTCAAAACGGACACGCAAAATTAGCGCTTACCGAAACATACGGTTGTCAGCAGAATGAAAACGACACCGAACGTATAAGAGGTATGCTAAGACAGGCGGGGTTTGATTTTACGGACGACAGCAACAAAGCTGATGTTGTTATATATAATACTTGTGCGGTGCGTGAAAATGCGGAGCAAAAGGTTTTCGGCAGACTCGGTATTTTAAAGCACATCAAAGAAGAAAGAAAAGATATGGTTATCGGTGTATGCGGTTGTATGGTACAACAGGAGCATATTACCGAGAAAATCAAAAAAGTACACGAACACGTTGACCTTGTTTTCGGAACACACGCACTTTACAAAATGCCGGAGCTTTTATACAGAGCAATTCACGAAAAGAAAACAGTTGTCGATATTGACAGCAGTGACGGTGCAATCGCAGAGGATATTCCTATTATGCGTGACGATGATAAAAAAGCATGGGTATCTGTAATGTACGGCTGCAACAATTTCTGCTCATACTGTATTGTACCGTATGTACGCGGACGTGAAAGAAGCCGTACACCTGAGGCGGTTATAGCCGAAGTTAAGGAACTTGTGGCAAGAGGTTGCAGTGAAATTGCACTTTTAGGACAGAATGTAAATTCATACGGCAAAGACCTTGACACAGATGTTGACTTTGCAGACCTTATTCGTATGGTAAATGATATTGAGGGCGTTGAACGTATCAGATTTATGACATCACACCCAAAGGATTTGAGCGATAAACTTATTGACGCGATTGCGGAATGTGACAAGGTTTGTAAACAACTTCATCTTCCTGTTCAAGCAGGTTCAAACAAGATTTTGAAAGAAATGAACAGAAAGTACACAAAAGAAGATTATCTTGCAAAGATTGAAAAGGTTAAAAAGAGAATACCGAACATTTCTCTTTCAACCGATATTATAGTCGGTTTTCCAACGGAAACAAAGGAAGATTTTGAGGAAACACTTGACGTACTTCGTAAGGTTGAGTATGATAACATATTCTCATTTATATATTCAAGACGTGAGGGAACTCCTGCGGCAAAGCTTGATTTTGTACTTACAGACGAAGAAATACACGAGAATTTCAACAAGCTTTTGGAAGTACAGAATGAAATTTCAAAACGCAAAAATGAGGCGTATGTAGGACGGGTTGAAAAGGTGCTTGTCGACGGTGTAAGCAAGAATGATGAAACAACACTTTCGGGCCGTTGTGACAGTTCAAAGATAGTAAACTTTAAGGGCGATAAATCGCTTATAGGAAAATATATAGACGTAAGAATTACCGAGGCACACACATGGAGCCTTAACGGTGAGATTGCAGA
>NZ_JBKVWU010000193.1:0-2607 GCF_046972485.1 Hominilimicola sp. | reverse complement strand
TCTTTCGGCACTCCCCAAGCATCCGCTATACTTTCTGATATACGTTTTTTCATTTTTACCAACTCCTATAATAAATTATGATAAACAAGCGGTTTTAAGTACAAAAAAGTTATCATATAATTTAATAAAAATTAAAATCGGAGATGATAATGTGAAAATAAAGAAAATACTGATTTACTTGTTTGCTGTCGGTGCGGTTGTTCTGCTTATAAAAAATGCGTCAAGTGCGATAAGATACGCTTCAGACGCAATAGCTTTATGTCTTGAAATGATTGTACCGACTCTTTTTCCGTTTTTTATATGTTCGGGAATTTTGATATATTCCGGCTTTTGTGAACTTTTGGCAAAGGCATTTCAATTTTGTATGTATCCGCTTTTTCGGATAAGCCCTGTCGGGAGCAGTGCCTTTATACTCGGTATTGTAAGCGGTTATCCTTTAGGTGCTGTTACCGCCGGTGAATTATACGCAAACAATTACATTTCAAAAACAGAGGCTGAACGCTTGCTTGCTTTCTGCAACAATTCAGGTCCTTTGTTTATATTGGGTTCTGTCGGTATTGCGATATATTCAAATATAAAATACGGTATCGCTCTTTACGTCGCACACATTCTTGCGGCTTTAACGGTCGGTATTCTGTTTAGATTTTACGGCAGAAACAAGCACACCGCCCCTCCTACAAGAATGACAACACCCGAAAGAAGTATGGGTGAAATATTCGATATCGCACTTCAAAACAGCATCAGAAATATATTGACCGTTTGCGGAGCGGTACTTTTTTTCAGTGTAATAAGCAGACTTTTTCTTAACATTTTACCTGTCGGCGGAGTTACGTCCGCACTTGTTTCTGGGCTTTTGGAATTTGTTACGGGGACAGTAAAAATATCGAGATTGACTATTCCTATTATGGATAAATTGGTGTTTACATCTGTTGTTGTCGGCTTTGCGGGACTCAGTGTACACGCACAGGTTATGGCTGTAATTGCAAGATTTCATCTGTCGCTCGCACCGTATATAATCGGTAAAGCCATGCACGGAATTATAGCGGGACTATATATGTACATATACTTTAGATTTAACCCTATAACAACGGCAGTATTTGAGTCGTCTATGAGCCGTTCGTTTGCAATCTCATCGACTATCGAAACCGTCACCGCAATCATTGTTGTTATAGCCTGTATATTTTGTGCATTCGGTCTTTATTTAAAACAAAATAGTGAATATAAAAGGGACACTAAATTTTAGTGTCCCTCAAACTCTGATATATATTTTTTTAGAATACAAATTCAAATTCCAAATCACCTATTTGAACAATTTCTCCCTCTTTTATTCCCATATTGATTAAGTCCTCAATAACACCGCGTTTAAGCAATGCACGTTGGAAATACTGTAATGACTCTTGGTCGGAGAAGTTTACACTGCCGCCGACAGCCTCAATCCATGAACCCGATATAACGTATTTTTCATTTTCACGTTTAATTTCATAGCCTTTTTCGTCATCCGTAATGTATTCTTCTTCGTTAATATCCATTTCAGGCTCGAATATAGCTATCGGAGGTAATTTTGAAAGTTCCTCGTAAGTTTTATTCATAAGTTCCGCAACACCTTTATTTGTAGCGGCAGAAATTTCAAATACTTCTATACCTCTGTTTTTCATTTCTTCAAGAAATGCGTTGTATTTGTCCATATCTTGAATTATGTCTGTTTTATTTGCCGCAACAATCTGCGGTCTTGATTCCAATTCCAAATCATATTTTGAAAGTTCCGAATTGATAATATCAAAATCTTCTATCGGATTTCTTCCCTCAATTCCAGAAACATCAACAACGTGAATTAATATTCTTGTACGCTCAATATGTCTTAAAAATGCGTGTCCAAGACCTACACCCTCACTTGCACCCTCTATAATTCCCGGAATATCGGCAAGTACAAAACTTCTGTGGTCGCCAAGATCGACTACACCCAAATTCGGCTCAAGCGTTGTAAAGTGATAATTTGCAATTTTCGGATCTGCCTTTGTCGTCATTGAAAGCAATGTTGACTTACCGACATTAGGAAAACCTACAAGTCCGACGTCAGCCAAAAGCTTCAATTCAAGTACAATTTCACGTTCATCGCCTGTTTGTCCGTTTTTCGCAAAGTTCGGAGTTTGTCTTATCGCCGTAGCAAAATGAGCATTACCCCAACCGCCGTTACCGCCTCTTGCAAGAACAACCTCTTTATCGGGATCGGATAAATCGGCAATCAAGCGATTACTTTCCGCGTCACGAACGATTGTACCTTGCGGTACTTTGATTATTATATCTTCACCCTTTTTACCTTTTTGACGTTTACCCGAACCGTCCATACCGTTTTGAGCGACATACTTTCTCTTATATCTGAAATCCATAAGAGTAGTCATACCAAGCTCAACCTTGAATATAACATTACCGCCTTTGCCGCCGTCACCGCCGTCAGGACCGCCTGCCGCAACATACTTTTCACGATGAAAAGATATTGCGCCGTTACCGCCCTTACCGGCCTTTATAAAAATTTTAGCCTTATCTATAAACATATTTATTCTCCGTTTCGATTATTAACAATTATATATTTTTTCCAACTTATAATAT
>NZ_JBKVWU010000192.1:0-2617 GCF_046972485.1 Hominilimicola sp. | reverse complement strand
ATCGTTTTCAACGCCTTGTAACAACTTACGCATCAAACCGCGATGATGAGGGATTGAAAAAAGTTATACGCAAACTTTACAACTTTATACAGTCATTCCCCGATCCGATAAAATGGCTTTACGACAAAGCGGCTATGTATGACAATAATATGTCGCAAAGTGTATGGTTTAAGGAAATATTTTTATCAGTCCACAAAGAGAACATTTTAAAACATCACGGCGAATTTTGGGACAAGCTGATAAAAGAAATGATTGGGATTGTAAAGAAAGTATATCCCGATACAGATACTTCCGTACCGCCGGTTTGTATTCCTGAATGTGAGCAATATTGGGGAAAGATGTGGGAGTACATATGTATATGCGCCGACAGTGTAAAAGCATTAAAATCAGCTGAATCATTTGACGAAGTCGGCTCAGCATACGATACTTACATCGCCAAAACAAAGCTTGGAACAGCCGTAAGAGCATACAAAAAAGCTGAATCGCCGATTGAAGAGTGGCAGTATTACTCGAACAAATATAACTCTATGCGTGAAGATTTACTTAGCAGTACATCTTACTTGCCTAACGGCACTGCCGAGCAATTTAACAAGTATGTTCACTCGGAAGAATTGAAACAAACGATTGACGATATTGTTTGGATAACGGTTTTGTTCTCGGAACTTTATGAGAATGCAAAAGCAAAAAAGAACATCAAAACATTCTCCGATATTGAACATCTTGCCTATCGTCTTTTCAGCGAAAATGAGAATATAAGAAACGAATATTCGCTGAAATATAACGAAATACTTATAGATGAATATCAAGATACAAACGGCTTACAGGATTCGATTTTCACGCTTATTTCAAGAGATAATAAAAATATGTTTATGGTCGGCGACTTAAAGCAAAGTATATATCGTTTCCGCGGTGGTGACCCGACTATTTTCAAGAAAAAATACAGCCTTGACAGTGATGAAATCGAAATTATACACCTTTCACAGAACTTCAGAAGTCGTATGCAGGTTATCGACAGTATAAATGACGTGTTCAGATTTAATATGTCGCAGGATGTCGGTGACGTTGATTATAACGACACTGCCGCTTTGCAGCGTGAAGAAAGCCGCGAATGTTATATAAACACCGCCGAAAATGCTCGGAATGACTACAAATCCGAATTTTACTGTATCGGAAAATCGAAGGATTCAAAAGAATCTTCTTCCGATTATCTTGAGGCAGTTACCGTGGCAAACAGAATAAAAGAGCTTGTTGACAGTCATTTCAAGGTTTATGACGGCAACGGAAAATATCGTGATTTGAAGTACAGCGATATAGTCGTTCTTATGCGTTCGACAAAAGTAAACGGCGAACTTTTGCAGGAAATATTAGAATCAAACAACATACCGTCATTTTTGCAAAAGGAAGAATATTTTGAAAAACGTGAGATAAAGCTTATGCTTACACTTATTTCACTTATCAACAATCACATTCAGGATATTCCACTTGTAAGCGTTATGCGTTCACCGATAGGTAATTTTACCGAAAACGAACTTTCAAAAATCAGGCTTGAAAACAGAGCCTCATCTTTTTACAATGCCGTAAAATATTATAAATCGTCTTGCGATGATTTGACGAAAGAAGAACAGAAACTTTCAAAAAAATGCAAGAGCTTTCTAAAAGACCTTGACCGTTGGCGCGGATATGTTAAGATTAAGTCAATCTCCGCGTTGATTTGGACGTTGTATGAAGAAACGGGTTTTTACGACTTTATGGGTGCTCTCGAAGGCGGTGACGAGGCACAGGCAAATTTAAAACTTTTATATGAACGTGCAAGAAAGTATGAGGAATCGGGCTTTAAGGGTATCTTCAACTTCATTCGATATATCGAAAGAATTGAAAAGAGAAACGAAGATTTAAGCGGCGCTCAGCTTATCAATGAAAACCACAATGTTGTACGAATTATGACAATACACAAAAGCAAAGGTCTTGAATTTCCTGTTGTATTTATTATGCGCACAACTAAAAATATGCTTGCCGAAAAACCTACGGAGGAACACAGAATACAACTTCACAAAGATTTGGGGATCGGCATTGATTATATAAATTATGAAAATTTATATTTAAAAAAGCTGATGTTTACAAAATATATAAAGCGACAAAATCAATCCGAAACGCTTTCGGAAGAATTGCGTCTTTTGTATGTCGCAATGACTCGTGCAAAAGAAAAATTAATTATTGTTTCGTCCGACAAATACAAAGATGAAAATGAGTTTAATCAAAAAATCCAAGAAGCAGTATATAATGCAAAGACAATGCCAAAGTACATCATCGCATCAAAAGCAAAAAAATATTCCGATTGGCTGATTCCGTCAATAGGCATATCGTTAAATCACTGGAATTTCATACCAAGATTTCTTGCCAAAACCACTGTATCGGACGTCATCAAAGAAAAACAAGAAACGATAAAGGTCAAAAACATTGATGAAATGCGTGAAAAAGTGCAAAAGCTCCTTGAATTTCATTATGAACGTCCGCAATCCGGCAACATTCCGACAAAAACATCCGTAACGGCAATAAAAGAAATGACAGAAGAAGAACTTACACGAAAAAGCGACATTGAATACGAGCCGATTTATAT
>NZ_JBKVWU010000191.1:0-2668 GCF_046972485.1 Hominilimicola sp. | reverse complement strand
CTCTTAAATTCTTCAATCATTTTTTGTGTTTCTTCAATTTCCTCTGTTGTTTTCATAAGCGGAATAAAACTTTTCGCAATCTTTCCTTTACCTCTGTGCTTTATGTAAAGTATTCCGATAATCGAAAATACAACCGCACCGATACAGTTTACCATAAGGTCTTTCATTGTATCGATTATTCCGACATCAAGATACCCTCCCTCTATAACGTACTGTCCTCCGTTATAGTTCACAATCGTACTTGTTATGCCGTTTAAGCTGACCGTGCCGTTAAGTCCGTTCGGGTTAAGCGTTGCGGAATGTATTGCATTCACGATAAAATCTTTCTGCATATCCATTCCGAAAATTTGGTCCATACCAAACTCAAAGAACTCCCAAACAACTCCGACCGTCATAGAAAAACAAAATGCCACGAACGCTACAAAAAACGGTGACATATTAATATGAAATCTCGGGTCTTGATTTAAAATATCAATAAGTGCAAAGCCTATCGCCGCCATTATAAATCCGTTAATTGTATGGAGTATAGTGTCCCAATACGGAAAAATCGTATAAAAACTTTGTATCTCACCGAGTATTTCCGCCGCGAATATGAATAGTAAAATTACAACTTCAAGCATTGTCGGTAATTTTATGTTCAATTTTAAGTCTACAAATCTCGGAATGTTAAATAAAACCAAAGTTAGCAGACACAGAAATACATTATAGAAATTTCTGTTGAATATTTCCGCTACCATTGTTAAAACAACCAGAATTTGAAGAACAAGCAACAGTACAAACCTACCTTTTTTTCCGATCCTCTTCATAATATATTCTCCTTTAACAATAGTATAGATTATTATATCATAATCCGACATTTTTTTCAATCAAAATGTTTACAGTATGTTCACTTTTTGCAGGGTAATATTTACTGTACAAAATTTGTTTTTTGTGATATAATAAGTAAATAGAATTGATTGAACGATTTTTAGGAGCGTGTTATTATGAAAAAAAGCGATCTTACAAAACTTATTGCAATCGGTGCGGCTGTAACAGCGGCTGCCGCCACTACTGCGATTGTTATTTCAAAGCACAAAAAACACAAAACAATGCTTGCAGAACACACAAAAACTCTTACGAAAAAGCAGGCATATATCACAGGCGGAGGACTTTCTGCATTTGCGTCAGCACTTTATCTTGTGCGTGACTGCGGTTTCACTCCGGAGAATATTCATATATTTACAAACGGTACTCGCGACTGCGGCAACAACGAAACAGGCTTTATCTGCCGTCGCGGAAAAACTATAAGCATCAAAGACAGTATGAATTTCTTTGACCTTATCAGCGATGTTGATTCTTTGGATATTCCTGATTTGACGGTATGCGATGAAATACTTAATATTTATCGTGCAAATATTTATCCGCGAAGTGTGACTTTGATTGATCAAGACAAAAACGTTATAGACAGTTCAAAAATCAAGATTTCAAAATCACACAGAAACGCAATACTTGCACTTATGCAGTCAAAACGTTCGCAAATTCAGTCTGCGTCGATATTTGACGTTATGGACAGCGATTTCTTCCTTTCACCGTTCTGGAAACTTATTTCCGCATTATATGGTTTTACCGAAGAATCAAGTGCATATGAATTTGTAAACTGTATTGCAAATATGGATAATATGCTTTCGGGTATCATTCCGAATGATTTTGACAGATACGAAGAAATTGTCAACCCTCTAAAAGAGCATTTGAAGAAAATCGGTGTTGACGTAAGAGAAAATGCGGTTGTTACCGATATTGATTTTGAAAACGACAATGCCGACTCAATTCACTTTACGGACGGTGCAACAAGAAAGACTTTCTATCTTAATGACGGCGATATTTGTATTATGCCTACCGATGAAATGGCTGACTGCGAATCTTTCGGCAGTTTCAACGAACCTGCTCCGAAACTTTATTCAAAGCCGTTTGAACTTTGGGAAAAGCTTGCTGAAAAGCACCCGTCATTCAAGTCACCTGACTTGTTCTTTGATGAATTTGAGGGTAATATGTCAGAGGAATTTACAATTACTCTTTCAAACAAACTTTTGCCTGAGCTTATCGACAAAGTTACTTGCGGTGCCTTGGGGCGCAACGGTATTATCGTGCTTGACGATTCAAATTGGAAAATGACAGTTTGTGCGGTACCGTCAACTTATTTTAAAGACCAAAGCGAAGATATTACAGTTTTGTGGGGCTGTGCTATGCGTCCTAATTGTGACGGTGACAGAAGCGGTAAAACTATGACTGAATGCAGCGGTGCCGAAATTTTATATGAACTTGTTTCATGCTTTAACCTTGATGAAGTTTGGGACGATATTTGCGAAACGGTAGTAAACGTAATTCCTTGCCACAGACGTTACGGTACATCATATTTATCACCTGTTAATTCAAAACTTGAAATAATTCCGACAGGTATAAAGAATTTTGCGGTTTCCGGCGATTTTGCCGAATCGGATAACGATACAGTATTCTCGGAAGAATATATCGTTTCAACCGCACGCACCGCATCATATAAACTTATGAAAACAAACAGAAAAATGTTTGAAAGTAAACCGAAATCATTCAGAGAAGTAAAAAAATCTTTAAAAAACTTGGTAAAATAATTTGTTTTTTAAGGTTATTTTAAGGTTTCAATATTATAATACAG
>NZ_JBKVWU010000190.1:0-2850 GCF_046972485.1 Hominilimicola sp. | reverse complement strand
TTGCTTTTGTCAGGCGGTATTGACAGCCCTGTTGCAGGTCATATGATTTCAAAACGCGGTGTTGAAATTGATGCGGTAAACTTTTTCTCATTCCCATACACAAGTGAGAGAGCAAAAGAAAAGGTTATTGAACTTGCAAGCATAATCGCACAATATACGTCAAAAATCAATTTGTATATCGTGCCGTTTACGGAAATACAGCTGCAGATTGCAGAAAAGTGCCCTGAAGAACATTTGACGCTTGTTATGCGTAGATTTATGATGCGTATAGCTGAAAGATTGGCGCGTAAGCATAAATCACTTGCGCTTGTAACAGGCGAGAGTGTCGGACAGGTTGCAAGTCAAACTCTTGCGGCGCTTGACGTTACAAATTCGGCTGTTGATATGCCGGTATTGCAGCCGCTTATCGGTATGGATAAGATTGAAATAGTTGACAGAGCACACGAAATCGGTACATTTGAAACATCGATTTTACCGTATGAGGACTGCTGTACAGTGTTTACACCAAAGCACCCTACAACAAATCCAAAACGTGCAAATATTGAAAAGTCTGAAAACAGACTTGACGTTGAAACACTTATTGAGGCTGCTTTGGCAGGCGTTGAAAAGATAGAAGTATATCCTAAATAATAAGGCTTGGGTGATTGATATGAAAGCGGAAGTAAACGGTTTAAACGAAAAAGTGGTAAAAATGCTTGCGGAAAGAAAAATGACTGTTTCGGCGGCTGAAAGCTGTACAGGAGGACTTTTTGCGGCACTTATAACAAATGTTTCGGGTGCGTCGGAGGTTTTGAATGAAAGCTTTGTGACTTATGCAAATTCGGCGAAGATGAAATATCTCGGTGTAAAGGGCGAAACATTGGAAAAACACGGCGCAGTGAGTTATGAAACCGCTTTTGAAATGGCAGAGGGACTCAGAAAAAACACAGGTGCGGACGTTACTGTCGGCATAACGGGTATAGCAGGTCCGACAGGCGGAACAAAAGACAAGCCGGTAGGACTTGTATATGTCGGCATATGCGTTATGGGTGAAACGGAAGTGAAAGAACTTCATTTAAACGGTTCACGCGAAGAAGTTCGTGAGAGTACTTGCAAAATTACGTTTGAAAATATCGCAAACCGTATTGAAAATATCACTAAAGTACAATAAATCGTACTTTGCTCGGCATTGAGTTAAAAACTGCTTGAAAAAAGAGTGTTTATGTAATATAATTGACGTATAAAATATAAGTGATACTTTAAAGGAGAAAATAAATGGCAAAAGAAAAGGATAAGAGTAAACCTAAAGTTGTAAAAATGACTGACGCAGAGGAAAAGAAAAAGGCTCTTGAATCTGTATTTAGTGTTATAGAAAAGGAATACGGTACAGGAAGTATTATGAAACTCGGCGACGCAAATTCGGTTGACGTTGAAGTTATTCCGACAGGCTCATTGACGCTTGATATGGCGCTTGGAGTAGGCGGACTTCCGAGAGGCAGAGTTATAGAAATATACGGCCCTGAATCTTCAGGTAAGACAACCGTTGCACTTCACGTTGTGGCAGAGGCACAGAAAATGGGCGGTGAGGCTGCATTTATTGACGCGGAACACGCTTTAGACCCTGTATATGCAAAAAAATTGGGCGTTGATATAGACAATTTAATCGTTGCACAACCGGATACGGGTGAACAGGCTTTGGATATTGCCGAGGCACTTGTACGAAGCGGTGCGCTTGACGTAATCGTTGTCGACTCTGTTGCCGCACTTGTTCCGAAAGCGGAAATTGACGGTGAAATGGGTGACAGCCATGTCGGCTTGTTGGCAAGACTTATGTCACAGGCTCTAAGAAAACTTACTGCCGTTATCTCAAAATCGGGTACGGTCGTAATCTTTATCAATCAGCTAAGAGAAAAAGTTGGTGTTATGTACGGTAATCCCGAAACAACTCCGGGTGGTCGTGCACTAAAGTTCTTCTCATCTGTAAGATTGGACGTAAGACGCGGCGAGGTTATAAAGAACGGTACGGAACTTATCGGTAACAAGACAAAGGTTAAAGTTGTTAAAAACAAGGTTGCACCGCCGTTTAAAACTGCCGAATTTGATATTTTGTACGGCGAGGGTATTTCAAAAGAAGGTAATATTCTTGACTTTGCAGTTGAAAACAATATTATCAAGAAGTCGGGTGCTTGGTTCAGCTATAACGGTGAAAAAATCGGTCAAGGCCGTGACAATGTAAGAAAATATATGGTTGAGAACAAAGAATTTACTGCTGAAATCGACAGACAGGTTAGAGAATTGTTGAAAAATAACAGCGGATACTTGCCGAGTGAGGCTGACAACAGTGATAATACTGACGGCGAACAGCCGACGGAAACGGAAACAACCGAAACAACTGAAGAATAAGCGTGTATTATTTCACAAAAATATTATCCGAATAATAAAAAGATAAGTAAATAATAACTAAAAATTGTTACAAAACGATAAAAAGGATTGACGTGGGACAAATTTTTTAGTATGCTAATTATAATATTTATATCGGTAAAATATGTGATTAAAATTTAAGACAGGGGGCACAATTCATGGTTTCAAGTGAAGTGGCAGTTCAAAATTCGGTAGGCTTGCATGCAAGACCTGCAACATTTTTCATTCAAAGAGCAAATGAATTTAAGTCAAGCATATGGGTTGAGAAAGACGAAAGACGTGTAAACGCAAAGAGTCTTTTGGGAGTTCTTTCATTGGGTATCGTTAAGGGTACATCAATATCAATCATTGCTGACGGTAGTGATGAAGAAGAGGCAGTTAAGACTTTGGTTGAATTGATTGAATCTAATTTCTCTGAATAATTTTAAATAATATTTAAGAAAATAACTC
>NZ_JBKVWU010000189.1:0-2955 GCF_046972485.1 Hominilimicola sp. | reverse complement strand
ATATGGAGGACGCTATTTCAAACATTTTGCAGGATGATTTCACCATCGAAAAAAGAATGATGATGAAAGCGGAAATAAGAAAAGAAAATAAAATCCAATTTTCGTTTCATGCGCTCAATGACGTTGTGGTGTCGAAAGTGGCGGGCGAAAAACTTATCTATATGGAACTTTCGACTGACGGTGTAGCGGTAAACAGATACACCGCCGACGGACTTATAATCGCAACACCGACAGGCTCTACGGGTTATTCAATATCAGCCGGCGGACCGGTGGTTGACCCTTGTATGAGATTGTATGTTGCGACTCCGATATGTGCGCATATGTTGTCTGTCAGAAGTGCGGTACTTTCGTCAAACAAGGATATAAGAATAAAGCTTGACGGAGAATACGGAAATGCGGACGCGGTTGTTACGGCGGACGGTGACATTCAGGGATATATAAAAAATGCGGACGAAGTAATAATTACCGAATCCGAATATGATTTTGAACTAATAAAAATCGGTGAACAGTCGTTTTACGACACATTAATTAAAAAGTTATCGTAATTAGGGAGGATAAGAGTTGAAGTACAAAAGACAGGGTCAAATTCTCAGAATAATTCATGAGAAGAATATCAAGACTCATGAACAACTTATAGGTGAACTCAATAAGTGCGGGTATAATGTTACACAAGCGACTGTATCAAGAGATATTAAGGAACTTGGACTTATAAAAATACCGTTGCCTGACGGCGGAAGCGTTTATTCATCTTCTAAGGATATTCCGGAGGAACTTGACAGACGTATAAATATGATTACCGATACGGTAATCAGCGTTGATTATGCAATGAATAATATCGTTGTGAAAACATATCCTGGAATGGCGTCGGCTGTTGCGGCGTCTGTTGACGCGTCTATGCGTAACGAGTTCTTGGGTTCTATTGCCGGTGATGATACATTGCTAATAATTGCAAGAAATGAAGAAAAGGCAGCGGAAATTGCAGAAAAATTGATTCAATTATTTCAGTAAGGAGTATTACAAAGTATGTTAAACCAGCTTTCTGTCAGAAATGTAGCGGTGATAGATAAACTTGACATAAATTTGCATGACGGTGTAAGTGTGCTTACAGGTGAAACCGGTGCAGGCAAGTCGATTATAATAGATTCGATAAATATGATTTTGGGTGACAGAGCAAATAAAGAGCTTGTAAGATACGGTACGGATAAGGCTGTTGTACAAGCTGTTTTTGACGCACCTAAAAGTGTTATAAATATTCTTGAAGAAAACGATATTGACGTTGAGGACGGAACTGTTATAATTACACGACAAGTTACAAAAGAGGGAAAAAGCGTAGCGAGAATAAACGGAATGGTTGTAACGCTTAACATACTTCGTGAAATATCGGACAGACTTATTAATATTCACGGTCAGCATGATAATCAGGCACTTTTGACGCCGATAAGACATATTACGTTTTTGGACGCGTATGCCGATAATGAGGAATATATAAACAGGTATAAGGATATATTATCAAAAAAACGTGAAATAGAAAAGAAGATTTCTTCACTTGAAATGGACGAGCAGGAAAAAATGCAGAGAATTGACTTGCTTGAATATCAAGTTAAGGAAATAAAAAAAGCGTCGCTTGAAAAAGGCGAGGAGGACGATTTAAGAGAACAACGTGATATATACACTAATGCGGAGCAGATAACAAAGTCCGTCAATGAGGCGTATATGAACTTGTATGAGGGTGATGAAATACAATCCGCATATGACGGTATAAGCATTGCCGTGAATGAGATTTCTCAGATAAGCGACTTAAATCCTCAACTTAAATCGATCTATGATACTTTAAATGAAATTATGTATTCGCTTGAAGATACGGCACACGAAATAAAAGAGTTCGGCGAAACGGTTGAATTTGATGAGCAGACTTTAAACGAGATTGAAGAACGACTTGATTTGATTTCAAGACTGAAACGCAAATACGGAAACAGTATTGAAGAAATACTTGAATATTTGAAAGAAGCCGAAAGCGAACTTAATGATATAAAGCTAAGTGATGAGAGAACAAACGAACTTAAAGAAGAACTTAAAAATATAACAAAAGAGCTTAAAGAAAAGGGCAATGTGCTTACGCAAAGACGTGAAAATGCCGCAAAAGTTCTTGAAGAAAATATCGAAAAGTCGTTGCACGAGCTTAATATGGAAAAATCCAAATTTAAGGTTAGTATAGAGAATGACGGTACATTTTACGATAACGGTATGGATAAGGTTGAGTTTTTAATCAGCACAAATCCGGGTGAGCCGTTAAAACCGCTTGTGAAAATTGCGTCTGGCGGCGAATTGTCAAGAGTAATGCTTGCGATAAAGTCGATTTTGGCTGATTCGGACGGCGTTGATACGATGATATTCGATGAAATTGATACCGGTGTTTCCGGTAAGGCGGCAATGAGTATTGCGAAAAAACTTGCGGTTATTGCAAAAAACAAGCAGGTTATTTGTATTACACACCTGCCGCAACTTACGGCAATGGCGGATAATCATTATTTGATACAGAAGAATACAGACGGTGAAATGGCGTCTACAACTTTAAAAGAGCTTGACGAAGAAGGCAGAGAACTTGAACTTGCGAGAATAATCGACGGCGGCGAGGTTACGGAACTTGCTTTAAGTCACGCAAAGCAAATGCTTGAAAATGCTAAAAATAATTAAAAATGTGCAGTAGGGAGGCGACATAATGGAATCACAGACAATGAAACACTCACATTCGATACTTGCACAGCTTGTATTGCCAATGCAGGCTAATCCGGCGGGGAATGTGCACGGTGGTGAAATTATGAAAATGATGGACAGTGCGGCAGGGGTTGCGGCACAGAAACACGCCCACACAAACGTTGTCACCGCACGAGTTGACGAACTTAATTTTAAAAAGCCGGTGCTTGTGGGTGAGCTTGTAACGTGTAAGGCACAGGT
>NZ_JBKVWU010000188.1:0-3016 GCF_046972485.1 Hominilimicola sp. | reverse complement strand
CCATAATATTGCATAAAATACAACGACAAATTTTAAGTGCCTAACATTTCTTTTACTATTCTGTCTGCACCTTTGATAAGCCCAACCAATATCAACATATTAAAAATCGCTTCGCCTATATATTTCCATATCATTGTTACTGTTGTGATTGATGTATCAATATTAGGTGTACTTGCACTTGCAAATGCCGAAAATATAATACACGCAAGTACGATTACTGCTCCTTCCAAGCATACACCGACATATGATTTTATAAATGATTTTCCAATCTGTGATGTTCCTTCACCCGCAAATGACGAAAGGGGAACAGGGGCAAGTGCGGTGTACATATATAGTTTGAAAAAACGTCCATACACGCTCATTATCATAATAAATGATAGCACGGTTATAAATAAACTGCCGAGTATTGTAACAAGCCATAATGGTATGCTTGCCCAAAAACCTGCTTCTTCAACCGCCGTTTCAATCGCTGCGGGGAGAGTTACAGCCGCACCACTGATACCACCAAGGCTACCTGCAATTTTTTCTACCACACCGCCACATATTTTATATATGACAGTCATAATGTCAAGTGCATATGTAATTGCTACTTTGGCTGCAAGAAAACGGATAAAGTGTTTTAGTGCATATTCTGGACGCTGAAAATCTCTAAAACTTGCGGTTGATTTGAATATACTCATAGCAAAAAAGAGGATAAGCAAGGCATATCCAATAGCCTGCAATCCTCCATTTATTGTAGTTACGATATTCCATATTGCTCCGCCTTTGAATTCTTGCGGGGAAGTAGTTATAATTGACCATATTTCAGTCATTTTATCATTCCAAGTGCTGAACGCATTTTCCAAATTTGCTACTATCCAATTATCTGACAATATATTCACCTCCTAATGCTATAACATAAACCGTAAATGTTTTGCTCACTACAACTTGCAAGCAAGTTGTAAAAATCCAATGCAAAAAGAGCAACCAATCTAACAAGATTGATTGCTCTTATGCTAAATTCATTATCTTTTCAACTTATTTTTCTGTCTTTTATCTTGTTGTATCTCGCAGTTTATAATATTAAATCAAGAATATCCTTTGCAAATGCAATAATTACACCGCCGAAGAATGTTAAGAAACCGTTAGCACGTTGTGAAGCGTCGTGCGATTTCAACGACAGACCTATTTGTACGATACCGAAACCTAACAAAATCATTCCGATTGCCTTAATGGCTGAGAATATAAATGTTGACAGACCGTTAATTGCTGATAATGGGTCGTCTGCCAGTACAGGTGTTGCAAATGACATTATAAGAAGTATTGTCATAAGTGTATATTTTGCTACACGCAGATGTTTTGTTGCCTTGTTGAGTTTTTCTTTAGTTTTGTTCGTGTTCTGAATTTTTTTCATTGTCTGTATCCTCCAAATCCATAAATTTTAAGTTTTCAATATCCGATACATTTAAATCTTCTATCAGATATTTATTGTCTTTGCTGTGTGTGTACGGCATAGCTCCGCCGTCCTCAGTCAGCTTGATATTTGTGTGTGATAGTATGTCAAACTTCTTGTCCATTATAGGTTTTTCGCCACGGATAAAAATAATAGCGTTTGAATTATTCAACAGGCGTACTTCGTCCAACGTCAATAATTCACGTCCTGCGTTTTGATAATTTGTATTGCTGCTACCGTTACGTCCCTTTGTGATACCTCGCGTTTGCGTGCCAATAGTTTCCTTGCCAAGCATTTTTGAAATGTATTCGTGTGTACTTTGCTCGTTACCGCCTAAATACAAAAAAGTGTCGCAGTTTCCTACGACACTTTCCCAACTATCCTTAAACAATCCCTTTAACTGTGCCATATTTTGAATGATTATTGACACTGAAATTCGACGTGAACGCATAGTTGCAAGCACCCTTTCAAAGTTATCCGGCAATGCCACATTTGCGAATTCGTCCATTACAAAATGTACGGGAATAGGCAACTCTCCACCGTGTTTATGGTCTGCTCGATAATACAATTCTTGAAATGCCTGCGTATAAAGCATACCGACAAGATAATTAAATGAATTATCATTGTCGGGGATTACGCAAAATATAGCTTTTTTCTTTTCGCCCAAACTGCCTATATCAAGATTATCATATGACGTCATTTTAGCGATTTCGGGTAAGTTAAAAGCCGCAAGCCTTACCGCTGCGGAAATAAGTATTGATTTTGCCGTTTTGCCTGACGCTTGCTTAAATATTTTCCATTGCTTTACTGCAATATGTTCGGGACATCGTTCTTCAAGCGTTTCAAACAATATATCAACGGGGGATTCAAATGTTTCGTCCTCCTCCATCGTAGCTGCATTTTCAATCATAAACATCATAGTTTCAAAATTTTGTTCTTCAGATGGTGCTTCGTGTATAAGATATAACATCAACGCTGAGTCAAGTGCAATTTCGCTTTTCTCCCAAAACGGGTCTGACTGTTGTGCGTTCTTAGGCGTGGTATTCTGTATTAAGTTTGATATTAGCTTTATTACATCTTCATCCGTCCGAATATATACAAACGGATTGTATCCGTCCGAATCTGACGGATTGATAAGATTGAATACCTTAACATCATATCCACGTTGTAACAATAGAGGTGCTGTTGCTCGTAACATTTCACCCTTGGGGTCGGCTATAACAAATGAGGTATTGCATTGCATAATGTTAGGTTTAGCATAAAATCGAGTTTTTCCTGCACCGCTGCCACCGACTACAAGTATGTTTAGATTTCGTCTATGACTTTTCGCATTCAGACTTAACATCAAATTCTGCGACAATATGAGATTTTTTAACTTGTTTTTTCTGTTAGTGTATTTTCGTGCAATGCTTTGAACATTACCCCATTTTGCTGAGCCGTGTTCTTCTCCCGGTCTGCGATTTTCGCTTGAAGTGAAATATATGCCTACACCACACGCATAGATAAACAAAAAAACGAGTACAGTTTTTATGATGTGACCCCAAAAAGTTAGACTTTTTATAGCGTAGTAGTTTTAACGACTGC
>NZ_JBKVWU010000187.1:0-3044 GCF_046972485.1 Hominilimicola sp. | reverse complement strand
CATATAGTCAATTCTCTCGCACAAGTCCTTTTGTATTCTCTCGCCCTCACGCTCACGCATTGCGATAAAGTCGCTAAGTGCGCCGTCAAGAACGGTTTTAACCGTATTCCACAGAGCCTCCTCATCTTCTTCAACTCTTTCGGTTGAGAAAATGTCCGGATTTGACGCAACGTTTGATACTGTTATATCGTCCTTTAATCCAAATTCATCTCTAAGTTGGTATAAAACATCTATGTAATTTTTTGCGATTTCCTTATTTAATGTAATCTGCTTGTCGGCAGTTTCGTAGTTCTCTACATTAAGGTATATATCAACCTTACCGCGAGTTATACTTGACGATACATACTTTCTGATTTTATCTTCCAAAAAGCCAAGATGTCTTTGCACTTTTATATTGTAATCCGAATATCTGTGATTTACCGATTTTATCTCCACAAGTATCTTTTTTCCTTCTGTTACGGCCTCTCGTCTGCCGTATCCGGTCATACTTTTCAGCATAGCACGTTCTCCCGTCTAATATATTATATAGGCATATTAACCCATTATTTTTTTATTATACCACAAGTTCTTGTATTTGAACAGTCTTATTTTAAATTTTTTTGAAAAATTCATTACAAAAATAACAGAAATGTATCCGTCAAGTTTGTTATTTCGACAAAAAAAACAGACGAACTGTAAATTCAGCTCGTCTGTTTACCGACTTAATTATTTTTTGTTTTTATCGCACTTACAAATAAATCAGTTATATCAGCCGCACCTGTCGGAATTTCAGGTGTCACTATTGTATCGTCCTTTTCCGCATTTGACGATACTGTCATTTTAAGTGACATATCATCAGCATATCCGACTTCTATATTTGCGTCACTCGTTGATTTTGTTGCGTCCGTTTCGCTGTTTGCGGAAACGTTGAACTTGAAATCATTTTTTAATTGATTATAGTCACTGTCCGATATATTGCTTATATTTTTCAAAATGTTAAGCATATCTTCTGATTTGATATTCATTTTTAGGCTGTAACCGCCGTTTTCAGTTTCTGTAACCGTTATATATTTATCCATCTGTTCATACATATCAAACATTGAAGCCAACGAAATAATAGTATTAATATCAGTATCGCCCTCTGTCTGATAAGCACTCTTTAATGTGTCCATAGCCTTTGCAGTATTTCCGCCGACAGCACTGTCCACTATATTTATTGTAGCAGCCGGCACACCGAGAGAAGTCAAGGCTTTGTTTAAATCAATACTGTACCATACATCACTCTTTACGATAAGTGCCAATGCCTTGATTTTTGCATTGTCCGAGCTTTGAGCAAGTTTTTCTATAACATCTGTTTTAAAGTAAACCTTATCATCCGCTACTACTGCGTTGAGTGTTGCGTCATTTACACTGCTTTCATTCAATGAGCCGTTAAACTTCACATCCGCACCCGCAACATTATCTTTATTTTTGCCGTCAATACTTCCGTTTGCCGCAACACTGTATTTACTGTTGCCGTTATTCAAATCAAAACTCACATCAAATGCAGTATATTCCTTATTATATTTCGGTGTTTCCTTATTTAAAAGTTTTGAAATATTCGGTGCCGAGTTTTCAAATTCGTTAAAATAATCGTCAGCATCAAGGATTACAACTGTTTCCGTATCTCCGTCCCAGCCTACCTGCATACCGAATGCGTTACTCATAAAACGAATAGGAACAAGAGTTCTGTCATCAACAATAATCATAGGTGTGTCCATTTTAACGGTTGATTCACTTCCGTTATTGTCTACATATATTGTATCGTCCATAAGTGTAAACTTAATTGTTGTGTCACCCTTTTTAGCCGTTACAAGTCTGCTTGAATCATCATAATCAACGCTTGCGCCCATATTTTCAAGTGCCGCTCTGAACGGTATCATAACTCTGCCGTCAGTATTTACAGGCTTAACGTCATCATATTTTACAACCTTATCATTATATACAATATGTATTTCCGATTTATCACCGTACACGCTCGAAACTTCTTTTACTCTTTCCGCCGCACTTACCGAAAAGCACGGTACAACCATTGACGCCACAACTGCCGCCGCAATAATTTTCTTCATATTATTTTTCCTCACTTTCGTATAAAGCATTGCTTTGAGGTTATTATACCACAGCAAAATCGTTTTAGCAAGATTTTTATTGTTTTTTTATATAAATATGGTATAATAAAAAATAATACATTTACACAGGAGGACATTATGGCATTTGACGCAGTAGCGGTTCGTTGTCTTGTCAAAGACCTTAAAGACAAGCTTATAAACAGCCGTATAGATAAAATACATCAGCCTGAAAAAGACGAAATTACAATAAATTTGAGAACAATGACGGATAATTTTAAACTTGTGCTTTCCGCAAGTCCTGCACATCCGCGTGTTCATTTCACAAACGTTTCAAAGAAAAATCCTATCAGTGCGCCTATGTTTTGTATGCTTTTGAGAAAGCATATTGGCAGCGGTAAAATTACGGATATTGAACAGATTGGCTTTGAACGTATTATAAAATTTTCGATAGAAAGTTATGACGAACTCGGCGACCTTACGACAAAATATCTTATAGTCGAAATTATGGGCAGACATTCAAATATTATTCTTACCAATCAAGATATGCGTATTCTTGACTGTATCAAACACATTGATTTTACGGTAAGTTCGGTACGTCAGCTGCTTCCCGGACTTGACTATGTTTCACCGCCTGTCCAGGATAAAACTGACCTTACGGAAATAAGCGAAACAGCAAACATAGATTTTTCATCACCGATACAGACCGCCGATAAAGCCATTCTTTCCGCAATAGCAGGTATCAGTCCGCTTACATCAAGAGAAATTGTATATCGTGCGTTCGGTCGCACAGACGTGAAGTGTTCCGAACTTACGGATAACGGCAGAAATAAACTTTTATACGAAACGGTTAAACTTGCCAAAGACGTTCAGCAAAACAATTTCAGCCCTTGTATGATTATAAATTCCGCCTCGGGCAAGTTAATGGAATTCAGTGCCACACCTATAACACAGTACGAA
>NZ_JBKVWU010000186.1:0-3204 GCF_046972485.1 Hominilimicola sp. | reverse complement strand
GTATAGACCAAGACAAAGAGGCTATTGCGGCGGCAAAGGAACGTCTTAAAGAATTTGACGGCAGAGTGACATTCGTAAATCGCAATTTCAGCGAGATTAAGGATATTTTATCAGAACTTGATATTGATGAAATTGACGGTGCGGTACTTGATTTGGGCGTGAGTTCATATCAGCTCGATAATGCCGAAAGAGGTTTCAGCTATATGCACGATGCCGCTCTTGACATGAGAATGAATACGTCTTCGCCGAAATCGGCATATGACGTTGTAAATTCATATTCATGTGAGGAATTGATGCGTATTTTTTATGACTACGGCGAAGAAAAGTGGTCAAAGCGTATTGCGGAATTTATTTGTGAAAAACGTAAAACAAAGCCTGTTGAAACAACATTTGAACTTGTTGAAATCATAAAGGCGGCAATACCGAAAAAAGCCCGTATGGAAGGCGGACATCCTGCAAAGAGAGTGTTCCAGGCGATAAGAATTGAAGTCAATAACGAACTCGGAATATTGGAAAATGCTATTAAAGACTTTGTGTCAAGCATAAAATCGGGCGGCAGATTGGCGATTATAACGTTCCATTCACTTGAGGACAGAATTGTCAAAAAAACATTTCAGGATTTGGCAAGGGGCTGCACTTGTCCGAAAGAATTTCCGGTATGCGTATGCGGCAAGAAACCGGAAATTAAAATTATTTCAAGGAAACCGATTTTACCGTCGGAAGAAGAACTTGAACATAATTCACGTTCAAAAAGTGCAAAATTGAGAATTGCCGAAAAATTATAGGATAGGCTAAAGGATAATTAAGGGAGAGAATTATTGTGGAATACGGAAATTTGGCATATAAATTGCCGGAACAGTATGATGAACCGATAAAAAAGAGAAAACCACAAAAGAGAAAAGAGAAAACAGTTAATACCACAGCAGTCAGTAACAAGAGGAATCATGAACAAATGCAGTATAAGAGAACAATTTTTCGTGGAATATGCGTGACAGTGCTTTTGGCTGTATCAGCAGGATTTATGATTTCAAAATTCGTTGCTGTGAATGAAATGAACCAGCAGGTTGCGTCACTTAAAAGTCAGCTTACAACGCTTGAATCAGCGACAAGTCAGATGGTTTTTGACCTTGAACAGAGTGTTGACCTTACAGAAATTGAAAAAGAGGCAACAACAAGATTGGGTATGCAAAGACCTGAAAAGTATCAGACAATATATGTAAACGTAAAGCAAGATGATATGACAGAGAAAACTGCCGGTGAAGTAGAGGGGTTTGGACACGGTATTGTGTCTGTATTGAAAAAGATTGGTGGTAATATTGTACAATTTTTCAGCATAAAATAAAAATGGACTTCTATAATTATAAAATTATGAAAAATGTACATTTATTAAAGTATTAAAAGGAATTGATAAATTAATGAAACCATCATTAAATGAAATTAAAAAGAAAACGATATTTATGGTGTGTATCGTTGCTGTACTGCTTGCGTTGCTTGTTTTGCGAGTGGCATATTGGCAGATAATAAGAGGTGACGAGCTTTCGAGCAAGGCAAAGGCACAACAACAGGGCAGCAGTATTGTTACAGCGTCAAGAGGAGATATTTACGACCGTAACGGTAAGGTGCTTGCGGAAAGTGCAACGGTAAACACACTTATTTGCAATCCTAAGGATATTGAGGCGGACGGTGACAGTGAAGTAATCGCCGCAAGATTGGCTCCTGTTTTGAATATGGATCAAAACGAAATCCTTAAGATTATAACAAAAAATTCAAGATACCAAGTTATAAAAAAACGTCTTACGAACGAACAGACCGAGGCGGTAAAGAAATTAAGAGATTCAGATGTTGACGCAACGATTGCAAAAGCATTTAAAGGGGTATATTTTGAAAATGATTCAAAGAGATATTATCCGTTCAACGTTGCACCGCATATTTTGGGATTTACGGGATATGACAATAACGGTTTGCAGGGAATTGAGCTTACTTTCGACGATGAGCTTATGGGGCGTAACGGAAGTATAGAAACTAATCAGTCGGCAAAGGGTACAACACTTAAAGACCAACAAAATGAGTATTTGAACAGTTCTCAAAACGGTGATGACGTTGTGCTTACGATTGATGAAACAATTCAGCATTTCCTTGAAAAGCACCTTGAAGAGGCGGTTACGGAAAACAAGCTTAAAGAGGGTGCGGCAGGTATTATTATGAACCCGAAAACGGGCGAAATACTTGCAATGGCAACTAAGCCTGATTTTGATGTAAATAATCCGTATGATATTGACCAGTTTGAAAAATATGCGATAGATTTGGGATATGATACATCAGATGACACAAGTGACGATCCCGATGCAACACCGAAACCGACAGAAGATCCGAATAATTTAAGTGACGAGGCCATTGCGAAAATAAGAAATAAAATGTGGAGAAACAAGGTTATTTCGGATACATATGAACCTGGCTCGACATTTAAGATTATTACTGCGGCGGCGGCTTTGGAAGAACACGTTGTAGACCTTAATTCAACATTCTATTGTCCGGGATTTAAGATTGTTGCCGACAGAAAAATCGGCTGTGCAAACAAGAGCGGTCACGGCGCTCAAACATTTGTAGAGGGTGTAAGAAACTCTTGTAACCCTGTATTTATGGAATTGGGCGAAAGACTTGGATATGAGAAATTTATGGAATATTTCACTGCATTCGGTCTTACCGAAAAGACAAACGTCGAACTTGTCGGTGAGGCGTCAAGTATTTATTACCATAATAAAATGAGTGAAGTCGATATTGCGACAAGTTCATTCGGTCAAGGTTTCCAAATAACACCGATACAGCTTGTAACAGCCGTTTCGGCGGTTATCAACGGCGGTGAAAGAATGAAACCGCAGATTGTAAAGGAAATCAGAAACTCAAACGGAATTTTGAAAACGTATGAGCCGGAGGTTATAAGCCGAGTTATTTCGGAAGAAACATCTCAGCAAATGAGAGAAATTCTTGAATCGGTTGTATCGTTGCCGACATCAACAGGTAAAAATGCGTATGTAAAAGGCTGCCGTATCGGAGGTAAAACAGGTACTTCGGAAAAAGGTAACCGTGACGAAGAAAAACGTATTGCATCATTTATCGGTTTTGCTCCTGCAAACGATCCGGAAATAGTGTGTCTTATAATGCTTGACGAACCGCAGGTTGATAACAAGTACGGCGGTACAATAG
>NZ_JBKVWU010000185.1:0-3215 GCF_046972485.1 Hominilimicola sp. | reverse complement strand
TTTTCTCCTTTATTTTCTGTTCATATAATTATAAACTTTCTTTTGCAATTTCAATCATTTCATCTGAAACCATAAAATTTAATATTTCTTTTTTAGTGTCCTTGCTTTCACTTATTAAAATACTTCTGTATTTCTCTATTATAGGTAAAATGCCGGCATAAAATTCTAAATCGTTTGATTTAAATTGGCTGATTTTTTTCGCAAGTGCCGGTGATTTGCCGTTTGTCGAAACAGAAATCGTTATGTCATCGTAGTTTTTTGATGACGGTAATATAAAATCGGAATGTTCTGTGTCATCAGATAGGGACACTAAAATGTTGCGTTTTTTTGCGTCATTGTAAATCGTTTGATTTACTTCTTTGTTGTCTGTTGCGGCTATGACAAGAAAAGAATTTTCTATGTCACTTGAGGAATATTCTTTTTCAAGTCGTTTGACGTTTGGAAATCCGTCTTTAAAAACAGGACTTACTGCGGTTACGTCTGCACTATATTTTAAAAGCGTTTTAACCTTTCTTTCCGCAACATTCCCACCGCCTGCAACGGTACATTTTCTTCCGCGTATATTCAGCATTATCGGAAACATCAGTTTTCCTCCAACCACTTTGCAGCCTCGACCGCGTAGTAGGTTATAAGCATTTTTGCACCGGCACGTTTCATTGCGGTAAGGCTTTCAAGGACGATTGACTTTTCGTCAATCCAACCGTTTTGTGCGGCGGCTTTAATCATTGAGTATTCACCGCTTACATGATATATTGCAAGAGGGACACTAAAAGTATCGCTGACCGTTTTTGCGATGTCAAGATAAGGCATACCCGGTTTCACCATGATTATGTCCGCACCTTCGTCAATGTCAAGCTGTGTTTCGATAATTGCCTCTTTTTTATTTCTGAAATCCATTTGATAACTTTTTCTGTCCCCAAACGACGGAGCACTGTCAGCTGCGTCGCGGAACGGTCCGTAAAATGATGATGAATATTTGACGCTGTATGCCATTATAAGTACGTCCTCAAAGCGGTTTTCGTCAAGTGCCTGACGTATTGCACCTACTCGTCCGTCCATCATATCCGACGGTGCAACAATATCCGCACCTGCTTTTGCACAAGCCACCGACGCTTTTGCTAAAAGCGGTAAAGTCTTGTCGTTGACGATACAGTCGTGTTCGATAACACCGCAGTGACCGTGTGAAGTGTACTCGCAAAGACAAATGTCGGCAATTACGATTAAATCGGGATACAGTTCTTTTGTAAGGCGGATTGCACGTTGAACAATGCCAAATTCATTGTATGCCTCACTGCCGAATTCATCTTTTGTTTTCGGAATACCGAAGTAAAGCACCGCACCGACACCTGCCGAAACCACTTCGTCAAGTGCGGATGGCAGGTCGGTAAGCGAGTATCGCTTGATGTTCGGCATTGACGGAATATCTTCTGTTTCGCCGTCAATTATGAACATCGGATATATTAAGTCTGTTTTGTCAATCGAAGTTTCGTGTACAAGGTCGCGAATTTGTTTTGTCACACGAAGTCGTCTTGGTCGTCTGATCATTTAGTGTCCCTCCTGATACAGTCGATAATGCTTTCTGCGGTTGCATTGTCGGCTGTTTTATAAATTTTAAGCCCGCATTTTTCGGCGGATTTTGTTGTTTCGTTTCCTATTGAAATCAGCTTTATATTTGACGTGTCTGCTATTTCGGAAAATGCCTTTGCGGCAGAACCGCTTGATAATATAACATAGTCAGTATCGTTTAGACATAAATTCAAAAGTTCCTGTTTTGAGTTGTCGGTTTCCGTTCTGTAAAGGTGCATATCGGTGAAATTAATATTGTTTTCGCTTAAAATATTCGGTATGGTGCTTGCACCGTTTTCGGCTCGAATTAAAAGAATATTGTCATTTTTACTGCACTTTTCGCACATTAGGCGAGCAAGCTCAAGTCCCGAATGAATTTGAGGAACCATGTCGGCATATATGCCGTAACTTGCAAGTGCGTCGGCTGTTTTTTTTCCGACAACAGCAAATTTAGTGCCCCTTAAAGTGCGTATATCGGTTTTTGATTTTTGTAAATATTCAAAAAATATTTTAACACCGTTTGCACTTGTAAATACTATATGTGAAAAGTGTGCTATATCCGCTTTTGAAAACAAGTCGAAATTAATCGGAACTGTTTTGATTAAAGGAAGCTCCGTTATGTCAAAATCGGTCGCCGCATTTTTTATGCTTTTGTTCATTAACGGTGTTGCGGTTGTGAGTATTTTTGTATTTTTTTGTTTAAACCAATCTTGCTTTAAATTCACCACATCACCGACAAGAATTATCGCCGGAGAAGTCATTTGTTTTGCCAATGCAGATAAATTATTTAGTGTCCCCGTAACACATTTTTGACGCGGCATTGTGCCGCTTGAAATTACGGCAACAGGTGTATTTTCCGATTTACCGTTTTCAATAAGCTTATTGCTTATATTTTCGGCAGACGAAAGCCCCATAAGAAAAACAAGCGTTCCGCTGAGTTTTGCAAGTGCGCTGTAATTAACCGTTTCATTTCCGACTTTTTCGTGACCTGTTATAACGTGAAACGAAGTTGCAACTCCGCGGTGAGTGACTGGAATACCGCAATATTCGGCGGCACTGTAACAAGAAGAAATACCGGGTACAATTTCATAGTCAATATTATTTTCGATTAGTGCGATAATTTCTTCACCTCCGCGACCGAAAATAAACGGATCGCCGCCTTTCAGACGTACAACATTTCCGAAACGGCTGTGTTCAACAAGGGTTTTGTTGATTTCCTCCTGTACCATGTGATGATTGCCTGCGATTTTTCCGGCATAAATCAATTTACAGTCGTTTTTTGCATAGCTCAATAAAGTCGGATTTGCAAGGTGGTCGTAAATTATGACGTCCGCTTTTTTTATACATTCAAGACCTTTCTGCGTGATTAATCCGCTGTCACCGGGTCCTGCACCTACAAGATATACCATTTGATTTACTCCTTAATTTTATCAAGCGTTATTTCAGCCATTTTTTTGCCGAGTAATATCGGATCGTTTCCGAACATTTCAAGATAAATTTCTTTGTCGTTTTCTTTGAAAAACGTACACATTTTAATTTCTTTACCGTTAAATTCAGCCGACGCACCGCACGGTGCATGACAGCCACCGCCTGTGTACTGCAAAAATGCACGTTCGCATTTTAATTCGGTCATTGCGACTTTATCATTT
>NZ_JBKVWU010000184.1:0-3216 GCF_046972485.1 Hominilimicola sp. | reverse complement strand
ATATTGTTCCGTGTCCGAAACCTGTTGTCACGCTTGTTCCGCCGTTTATACCTGTAAATTGTTTATCCTCGTCATATCCGCCAAGTTCAAGTGCCTTTTCGATAATCGGCGTAAAATCTTTATCATCACCGATATGTGTGATTTTAGGATATGATACAACTTCTGTTGTAAACACTCTGTCCGAATAGCTGTCCTTTGGTGGCATTAAACAGTTTGTTGTAAATAATATCGGTGCAGGTACATTTGCAAATTCTTTTTGTTGGTTTTGCCATGCCGTACCGAAGTTGCCCTTTAAATGCCTATACTTCTTTAATTCCGGATAGCCGTGTGCCGGTAACATTTCTCCGTGAGTATATATATTAATATTCTTATCCTTTGTCTGCTCCAAAAGCAATTTTAAATCAAGCAAATCATGTCCCGAAATTATAATAAACGGACCTTTTTCAACTTTTAAATCAATAGTTGTCGGTGTCGGTGTTCCGTAAGTTTCCGTATTCGCTTTATCAAGCATTTCCATACATACAAGATTAACTTTTCCCAATTCCATAACTATCGGTAAAAGCTTATCCATTTCCCAATCTTCGCCAAGTGCAAACAATGCTTTCACAAAGAAATGGCTAACTTCATCATTTGTATAGCCGAGTACCATAGCGTGATAAGCATAAGCCGCCATACCTCTGATGCCGAAAAGTATAAGTGATTTCAAACTGCGAATATCTTCATTATCTGTCCAAATATGCGACAAATCATATTCGTTATTTGTTCCGCACGGTGATGCACAAGCAAAACATTGCGGAACAAGCCTTTCTCTTTCTGTGCGAACTTTTTCAATCAATTCATTAAGTGTCTGTTCGTTAAAGCTGACATTTGTAAGAGTTGTAAAAAGTCCTTCTATTATAAGTTTTAAAACGTTTCCTGTCGGTACAACATCACCTGTTGCACGAACAAGTCCGATAAGTTCACCTGTTAATTTATCTTGCAGAGCGGCAACATCTGCGTTTTTACCGCATACGCCTACCTTACCTGTGCAACCGGAACATCCTGCTGTCTGTTCACATTGAAAGCAAAACATTTTATTCTCCATATATAAATCCTCCTCGCTAATACCTCATGTATTGACTTTGTGAATTCAGTATAATATAATCTTATAAAAAAATATGTTGTTGCAACAACAAAATAAGAGGAATTTATGAATTATTTATTTTTAACAAAAACAGCATTTTTTAACAGACTTTCCGAGAATGAAATTAAGACGATATTAAATTGTCTTGGTGCATATCAAAAAAGTTTTAAAAAATCTGAATTTATTTATCACAGCGGTGATACTGTCAGTGATATGGGACTTGTTTTGTCGGGAAGTGTAAATATTGTCGTCAACTATTATTGGGGAAGCAGTAATATATTCAACCACATAGGTGAGGGCGAAATTTTTGCCGAAACTTATGCGACCATTCCGAATAAAGAAATGCTCTGCGATGTGGTTGCGGCAGAGAAAACAGAAGTTCTGTTTATTAATGTAGAGAGAGTTCTTTCCGTGTGTGAAAATCAATGTTCTTTCCATAACCGACTTTTACGAAATCTTCTAAAAAATTCGGCACAGAAAAATATATCCCTCGCCACAAGAATGATGCACACTGCGTCAAAGTTCATTCGTGACAGATTATTGTCGTATTTTTCAGAACAGGCGATTTTAAACGGCAGTAATACATTTACTGTCCCATTTTCACGTCAACAGCTTGCCGACTACCTCGGAGTTGACCGCAGTGCAATGTCAAACGAGCTTTCAAAAATGAAACGAGACGGATTAATTGATTATCACAAAAATGATTTTATACTTATAAGTAATGATTTTTAATTTTTGTGTTGACACCTATGGTAAAATATTATAAAATATTAGATATGTAGTAAAATAAGGAGTTTTAATTATGTTTGATAAATTAGAAGCGCTTGAAGAGCGCTTTCAGCTTGTATCAGAGAAGATAAGTGACCCTGATATTATCGCCGACCAAGAGTCGTGGCGTAAATACTGTAAGGAACATTCGGACCTTACACCGATTATTGATAAGTACAGAGAATTGAAATCAGCAAAGCAGACAGTTGCAGATGACAAGGAAATGCTTGAAGCAGGACAAGACAAGGAATTTGAAGAAATGATACGTCTTGAAATGGCAGAGGCAGAAGAAACAATCGAAAGAGCAAGCGAAGAATTAAAAATTCTTCTTCTTCCGAAAGACCCTAACGACGAAAAGAACGTTATTATGGAAATCCGCGGCGGTACAGGCGGTGATGAAGCCGCACTTTTTGCCGCAGACCTTATGAGAATGTATTCAATGTATGCCGAGTCAAAGAATTGGAAAATCGATATTCTAAGCTCTAACCCTACCGACATTGGCGGTTACAAAGAAGTCAGCTTTTCAATCGAAGGTCAAGGCGCATACAGCAGACTTAAATTTGAAAGCGGTGTACACCGTGTTCAGAGAGTTCCGGAAACAGAATCAAGCGGAAGAATTCATACTTCTGCCGTTACGGTAGCCGTTTTACCGGAAGTTGAAGAAGTTGAAGTTGAAATTAATCAGAACGATCTTAGAATTGACGTATTCCGTGCAGGCGGACCTGGCGGACAGTGTGTAAACACAACTGACTCCGCGGTAAGAATTACACATATTCCAACAGGAATCGTTGTTTCGTGTCAGGACGAAAAATCACAGCACAAGAATAAAGATAAGGCTATGAAAATTATTCGTTCGAGAATTTATGATGTTATGGAAGAACAACGTCACAAAGAAATTGCAGACGAAAGAAAATCGCAAGTCGGCAGCGGTGATAGAAGTGAACGTATCAGAACATACAACTTTCCTCAAAGCCGAGTTACCGACCACAGAATTAATCTTACATTATATAAACTTGAACAAATACTTGACGGTAATCTTGATGAAATTATTGATGCACTTGTTACAGCTGACCAAGCCGCAAAACTTGCAGGTCAGAATGATTAAGGAGATATAAAAATGGATTTACACGAAAATTTAAAAGGTAAAACAGTTGTTATAACAGGCGGAAGCGGTATTTTATGCCGTGAATTTGCTTACGCATATGCTAAACAAGGTATGAATGTCGCCGTTTTGGGACGTACACTTTCAAAACTTGAAGAAGTTCGTGATAAGATAAACGAACTTGGCGGTAACGGTCTTGCTGTTGTATGCGACGTTGTTGATA
>NZ_JBKVWU010000183.1:0-3228 GCF_046972485.1 Hominilimicola sp. | reverse complement strand
TAAGGTGCAATTTCGTAACGCAATACGTGACGCTATTGATAAGTACAAGGCTATGAAGAAAGACGGCGAAATCACAGAGGACGATTTGAAAGAAACAGAAAAGGATATACAAGACTTGACAGATAAGTATATTAAAGAAATTGATAATATCAGTGCCGTAAAGGAAAAAGAAATCCTTGAGGTTTGATAATTAAAATCACTACGCATATGACCGGCAGGCTAAGTCTGCCGGTATTGTGCTAAATAGAGAGGTATCGTATGTTTTTTTCAAAGAAAAAGAAAATCAATGAAATAGATATGTCAAGACTTCCGCAGCATATCGGAATTATAATGGACGGTAACGGCAGATGGGCGAAAAAAAGAGGTTTGCCGAGAAGTGCCGGACACAGTGCCGGAGCGGATTCACTGAAAAAAATTATCACAGAGGCAAATAATCTCGGTGTAAAGTATATAACGGTATATGCTTTTTCAACGGAAAATTGGAAACGACCGAAAGAAGAAGTTGACTATCTTATGTCGCTTTTGCTTGACTATCTGAGAAATGCCGAAAAAACTCTTTCGGGAGAGAATGTTGTTATTCGTGTAATCGGTTCAAGAAAAGGTCTGTCCGAAGAAATTTGTCGGCAGATTATAAAGACAGAGAATTTTACAAAGAATAATACAGGAATTGTTATGAATATCGCTCTTAACTACGGCGGTCGTGAAGAAATTGTAAATGCAGTGAAAAATATCTGTAAGGACGTTAAGGACGGCAGGCAGAATGTTGATGATATTGACGATGAAGTTTTTTCAAGCTATCTGTATACCGAAAATCAGCCTGACGTTGACTTGCTTATCAGAACAAGCGGTGAGCAGAGATTGTCAAACTTTATGCTTTGGCAGGTAAGCTATGCGGAAATGTGGTTTACCGATAAGCTATGGCCTGATTTTAAACCGGCTGATTTACATAAGGCTATAATCGATTTTCAAAACAGAGGCAGAAGATTTGGGGGTGTGTAAAAATGGTTAAGAGAATTATAACGTCGGTGGTCGCATTGGCGGTATTTGTTGGTATACTGTTTTTACCGCCTATATGCTTTACAGTTGCACTTGCGGCGGTTATATTGTTTATGCTATATGAGTGTTACAGTGCAACAAAAGCCGATTTGGGTATGAAAACTATCGGATTTATTTCCGCTGTCATATTGATGTCATCAATTTATTTTTGCAAAGCAATAGAGTGGGATACTTTTGCATGGGCAACTGCGTCAATAGGCATAATTTTTATCATAGCACTGCATATGATTACAGTAGTGGCAAAGCACGGTAAAAGAAATTATAAGGATATACTTTCAAATGGTTTCTTAACTATATATATTGTACTTTCGATGAGCTGCGTGTGGCTTGCAAAAGAAACATTTGATACAGCAACAATGCTTTTAACATTTATATGTGCGTGGTCGTGTGATACGTTTGCGTATTTTACAGGCAGATTTTTAGGCAAACACAAACTGATACCTCACGTCAGCCCAAATAAAACGGTTGAAGGCTCTGTCGGCGGTGTTGTCGGTGCAATGGTTATATGTATTGTATATCTATTGATTGTGAAAAATGTATTTGATACAAATATGTTGACGTGGAGCAATGTAGTTGTTGAGGGTGCGGTTTACGGTCTTGTAGGCGGTGCATTGTCACAGCTCGGCGATTTGATTGCTTCGGCTATCAAACGCGATACAGGAATAAAAGATTTCGGTTGGATATTCCCGGGACACGGCGGATTTATGGACAGATTTGACAGCGTTATGTTTATAGCACCTATTATGTATATATTGCCTATGGTGATTTTTGGAATTATGTAGGGAATGTCAAATTAATTGGAGAAAAGACAAATGGAATTTGAAAAGAAAATAGCGGTATTGGGCTCAACAGGTTCAATCGGTACGCAGACTCTTGAAATTGCCCGCGAATACAAGGGTATAAAAATAGAGGCAATGTCTGCACATTCAAATGTGAACTTAATTGAAAAACAGGCGAGAGAGTTTAAACCGAAAACGGTGTGCATTACCGATGAAGAAAAGGCTAAGGATTTAAAAATCAAGCTTGCCGATACCGATATAAAAGTAGTACAAGGAAAAGAAGGTCTTATAGAAACGGCAACGGCTGACGATGCAGATACGGTTGTAACCGCGGTTGTCGGTATTTCGGGACTTGAGCCTACAATAGAGGCAATAAAGGCAAAGAAAAATATTGCTCTTGCGAATAAGGAAACGCTTGTAACAGGCGGTCATATCGTTATGGATTTGGCAAAGAAAAACGGAGTTGCAATACTTCCGGTAGACAGTGAACACAGTGCGATATTTCAGTCACTTCAAGGTTGTAAGGACAGACGCGAAGTAAAGAGAATACTTTTAACCGCATCGGGCGGTCCGTTCTTTGGGAAAAAACGTGAAGAACTGGTTGACATAAAACCTGAGGACGCATTAAAACACCCTAATTGGAATATGGGTGCAAAGGTTACGATAGATTCATCAACGCTTGTCAATAAAGGACTTGAAGTGATGGAGGCGAAGTGGCTTTTCGGAACGGATAACATAAAAGTTTTGGTACACAGACAGAGCGTTGTACATTCAATGGTTGAGTTCGTGGATAACGGAGTAATTGCACAGCTCGGTGCACCTGATATGCGACTTCCTATACAGTACGCATTGACGTATCCGAACAGACTTCCGATGAAGAATAACGAACTTGACTTTACAAAGTATCCGTCACTTACATTTGACGAACCTGATACAGACACGTTTTATGCGTTGAAATTGGCATATGATGCACTTAAAGACGGCGGTATAAAACCGACTGTATTTAACAGTGCTGATGAGGCGGCGGTTGAGTTGTTTATGCAAGGTAAAATATCTTATCTCGGCATATCCGACGCTATCGCAAAGGCAATGAGCGAGATTAAAAATATCGAAAATCCGACAATTTCGGATATATGGGAAACAGATAAGTTAGCCCGTGAGATTGTATATAGATTTGAAAAGGAGAGTTTAATTTGATAACTGCGATTGTATCTGTTGTAATGTTCCTTGTAATGGTTTCACTGCACGAATTCGGTCACTTTATTGTTGCAAAAATGCTGAACTTTAAAGTTGATGAATTTTCTGTCGGAATGGGACCTGCAATATTCAAGAAAAAGAAAGGCGAAACACAATACTCAATAAGAATTTTGCCGCTTGGCGGTTATTGTAAATT
>NZ_JBKVWU010000182.1:0-3230 GCF_046972485.1 Hominilimicola sp. | reverse complement strand
TGGGTTATTCAAGAGCCGGACGTATCATAGATCAAATGGAGGCAAGAGGGATAATATCAGGTGCAAACGGCTCAAAACCAAGAGATGTGCTTGTGAGTCACGCCGATTTATCACGACCGGAGAATGAAGAATATGAAGAAGGTTGATTTTCTTCCTGTTTCAAAGGAAGATATGGATAAAAGAGGTTGGAAACAACTTGACTTTTTATATATTGTCGGAGATGCGTATGTAGACCATCCGAGTTTTGGACATGCCATAATATCACGCGTGCTTGAAAGCCACGGATATAAGGTAGGTATAGTTGCCTTGCCTGATTGGCATAAAATAGATGATTTTGTACGAATGGGACGACCTAAACTCGGAGTGCTTGTATCGGCAGGAAATATTGACAGTATGGTAAATCACTATACTGCCGCAAAAAAACGCAGACATGACGATATGTATGCACCCGGCGGAAAGGGCGGTATGCGTCCCGACAGAGCAACACTTGTGTATTGTAACAGAATTAAAGAGGCTTTCGGCTCTGATATGCCGATACTTATCGGCGGAGTTGAGGCAAGTCTTAGAAGATTTGCTCATTATGATTATTGGGATGATAAGATTAGACGTTCGATTTTGTTTGACTCTCGTGCAAGTATTTTGATGTACGGTATGGGTGAGAAACAAATTGTACGAATAGCCGATAAACTTAGGGACGGTGTGCCTGTAAATGAAATTACGGATATACCGGGAACATGCTATATATCATCTGAATATGATGAACAAAATTCCGTTCTTATTCCGAGTTATGAAGAATGTATAGAAAGTAAAAGTAAATATGCTGTATCGTGCAGACTGCAGTATTATGAGCAGAATCCGTATATAGGAAAAACACTCGTGCAAAAGCACGGTGACAAATATCTTATACAAAATCCGCCTATGCCGCCGCTTGAAACGGACGAACTTGACGAAGTGTATGCACTTCCGTATATGAAAAATTATCATCCGATGTATGAAAAAGACGGCGGTATTCCTGCAATACAGGAAGTTAAATTTTCGCTTGCCGCAAACAGAGGTTGTTTCGGAAGTTGTAACTTCTGCGCTTTGGCTTTTCATCAAGGCAGAATTGTCACTTCAAGAAGTGATGAATCTCTTATAAAAGAAGCGGAAGAAATGACAAAAATGCCTGATTTTAAGGGCTATATACACGATGTCGGAGGTCCGACCGCTAATTTCAGAGGACCTGCCTGTAAAAAACAACTGACACTAGGTGCTTGTAAAAATAAGCAGTGCTTATTTCCGGAGCCTTGCAAGAATATGGATATTTCACATAAGAAGTACCTTAATTTGCTTAGAAAACTTCGTGCTATAAAGGGCGTTAAAAAGGTGTTTATTCGTTCGGGAATACGTTTTGACTATCTTATAAACGACAAGGACGATACGTTTTTCTATGAATTGTGTAAATATCATGTAAGCGGTCAGCTTAAAGTTGCACCGGAACATATCAGTGACAATGTTTTGAAATATATGGGTAAGCCCGAAAACAGCGTGTTTAATAAGTTCTCGGATAAGTTTTATCAGATAAATGAGAAAATAGGCAAAAAACAGTATCTTGTGCCGTATCTTATGTCAAGTCACCCCGGAAGTACAATTCGTGACGCGGTACGTTTGGCGGAATATTTGCATGAACACAATATAAATCCGCAACAAGTACAAGACTTTTATCCTACACCGGGAACAATATCAACTTGTATGTTTTATACAGGAATAGACCCGTTTACAATGAAAAAAGTTTATGTGCCGAAAACTCCGCATGAAAAATCGGTACAACGTGCATTGTTGCAATACAGAAATCCCGAAAATTACAAACTTGTTTACGAAGCACTTACTAAGATAGGAAGAACAGACTTAATAGGCTATCAGAACAGATGTCTTATCAGACCGCCAAAGGGCGATATACTATCTAATAATCAAAAGAAAAATAGGAGGAATGACAATGGCAAAGCTATTAATGGGAAAGGAAGTTTCGGCAAGAATAAAGGCAGAACTCAAGACAGAAGTAGAAAATCTGAAAAAAGAGGGAATAAATCCGGGGTTAGCCGTAATCATCGTAGGTGAAGACCCTGCAAGTCAGGTATATGTAAGAAATAAAGAACGTGCTTGTGAAGAATGCGGAATATATTCGGAGAAGTACGCACTTCCTGCAGAAACAACTCAAGAAGAACTATTAAAGCTTATAGATGAACTTAATAATAAGAGCAGTATTTCGGGTATTTTGGTACAATTACCTGTTCCTAAACATATTGATGAAAAGACGATTATTAATGCAATAGCACCAAATAAAGACGTTGACGCATTTCATCCTGTAAACGTAGGTAAAATTATGGTAGGCAATTATGATTTTGTACCTTGTACACCTGCCGGTGTAATGGAGCTTATAAAAGAAAGCGGTATAGATGTAAGCGGTAAAGAATGTGTTATAGTCGGCAGAAGTAATATTGTCGGCAAACCGCAAGCAATGCTGCTTTTACATCAAAACGGTACAGTTACAATATGCCATTCAAAGACAAAGAATCTTGCTGAAAAAACAAAAAATGCAGATATTCTTGTAGCGGCAGTCGGTATACCTAACTTTATTAAAGGTGATATGATAAAGGAAGGTGCTGTTGTAATTGATGTTGGTATAAACAGACTTGAAAATAAGAAACTATGCGGTGATGTTGAATTTGAAAGTGCCGAAAAGGTTGCGGGTGCAATAACTCCTGTTCCGGGCGGTGTAGGTCCTATGACTATCGCTATGCTTATGAAAAATACAGTTAAAGCCGCAATATTAAATAAATCAAAATAATGACACAACAAAGCAGGCAAGCCGTAAAATAGGCTTGCCTGTGATTTTATTGTTCTTTTTTGGGAATAGTTACGTACACATCAGTACCGACACCGACTGTTGATTCAACGTGTATTCCGTAGCTGTCACCGAATATAATTTTAATTCTTTGATTTACATTTGAAAGGCCTATATGCGATTTTTCGTTTGTAAAAGATGTCTCGGAAAGAGTTTTATTTAATTCATCAAGAGCGTCTTTTTCAATTCCGATACCGTCATCACTGACGATGAGGATAATATTGTTGTCGTCACACAAGCCTTTGATTTTTATTAAGCCTTTATCATTTTTCTGCTTTATTCCGTGATAAACGGCATTTTCAATAATAGGTTGCAAACAGATTTTTATAATCGTATATGATAAAAT
>NZ_JBKVWU010000181.1:0-3249 GCF_046972485.1 Hominilimicola sp. | reverse complement strand
ATTCAATACAATCTGAAACGTATAATCGCCAGTTGCCATATAATCCGCCATATTTGCAAGCACAGATGTGTAATTAGTAACACCGGAACGTATTTGCTTAAATGTATAGCTTACATCATACGCATTGAAATTTGAGCCGTCCTGCCATTGTATGTTGTTTTTAAGAGTAATATCAATCGTTCTGCCGTCGGGAGATACAGTATAGCTTTCAGCCAAAATCGGTACTGCCTGCAATTTTTCGTTAAGTTCAAAAAGCGGTTCATACACAAATTCCATACACTCTTTAACCGTTTCCGATTTTGTCAAAAGCGGATTAAACGTATCAAAATCAAGCAATCCCACGCTTATGCTGTTTGATACTTCCGTCTTATTTTCATCTGCAACCTTTTCTTCATCAACAGTTTCCTGTGATATTCTCTCTTTAATTCTTTCAACGGTATCGCACCCTGTTACAGAAAAAACTGTACATACGGCAAGCAACACCGCCACTAAACCCTTTATCCTTCTCATCTCATTCTCCAAATCTATATTAACTCAATAAATGCACCGAGATTTCCTCTTTTTCCGTTTGTCTTTCTGTGCGAAAACAGTAAATCACTGTTACAGTAAGTGCATATTCCGCAATTATCGATATTTTCTTTCAATATACCGCTTTCAATAAATTGTTTTTCGATTGCTTTCTGCATATTAACGTGATACTTTTCACCGTATTTCACCGCGGTATCTTCACCGAATTCCTTTATAAATATTTCGGCAACTTCGTCACCTACTTCAAAATGACATTCCTGTATTGACGGACCGATAGCGGTTAAAATATCTTCCGCACGGCTTCCGTAATCTCTTTTCATTTTTTCGATTGTTTTCTGACCTATTCGCTTTACCGTACCTTTCCAACCCGAATGTGCCAATGCGGCTACTCCGAGCTTTTTGTCAAGAAAAAACAACGGTACGCAGTCGGCGAACAGCGTAACCATAGGAATACCTTTCTTATCCGTAATAAGCGCATCAACGCTCTCAAACTTGTTTTCACGCACAATACCGTTTCCGAAATCGTCCTCTGTCACGGTATGAATAACATCTTCGTGAACTTGTTTTGAAAGCACAAGTTTATTATAGTCCATACCAAGCGTATCAGCCATTATTTCAAAGTTTTTAAGTACATTTTCGCGTGTATCATCACAGTGAAAACGAAAATTCATACTGCTGTAACAGCCGTCGCTGACGCCGCCCTCACGAGTGGAAAAACCGTGTTTTACAAGTCCTGTTTCCTCAAATGATGTAATTGTGTAATACGAAACACCGTTTTTCCTGTTAAGCTTAAACATCGCTATTCCTCCGAAAATAATCATATACGCTTTGTGCCGATTTACTGTCCATTTCTTTGACGTTTAACAATTCGTCCAAAGTCGCCTCTTTTATTTTATCAATAGTTTTGAAAGTAGTCAATAGGGCTTTTCGCCTTTTTTCACCAATTCCGTTTATTTTATCAAGTTCGGAATTGATTTTACCTCTCAATTTTCTGTGATATGATATTGCGGTATCGTGAACTTCGTCTTGAATGTGAGTTATAAGTTTAAATACGGGACTTGTTGCACTGAGTTCGATTTCACCGTTTTTTGAAACAAGTCCTCTTGTTCTGTGCTTGTCATTCTTCACCATACCGAATGTTTCAATATCGACTTCAATCATATCCAGAAGTTCTGTTATCACGTTTAAATGCCCTTTACCGCCGTCAAGCAGTATAAGGTCAGGCAAAGGCAAAAACTTTGCGTTTCGTTTCAAAAGCGTACCCTTTTCAACCTGTTCTTCCTCCTCAAGCGCGTGCCTGAAACGTCTGTATATGACCTCACGCATAGCCGCATAATCGTCCGCACCCTCAAACGATTTTATCTTGAATATTCTGTATTTACGTTTCGCAGGCTTACCGTTTTCAAATACAACCATTGCACCGACATTATCCGTACCCTGAATATTTGAAATATCGTATGCCTCAATTCTGTAAGGACGTTTTTCAAGTCTTAGCTGTTCCTGCATCATATCAAGAACAGTATTCTTTTCACGTTCTTTCATCACCTTAATTTTATAATTACCAAGTGCAATATCGGCATTTTTACGCACCATTTCAACCAAATGAAGTTTTTCGCCGCGTTTTGGCATTGCAATAGTAACTTTGCGTTTTCTTATACCGCTGAGCCACTTCATTATCGCTTCACTGTCGTCAACTTCGTATTCGGTCAAGATTTCTTCGGGTATAAATTCACTGTTTTGATAAAACTGCTTTACAAAATCGGTAAGTATTTCTTCATTTGTACTGTGCTGTGTGTTGTCAATTTTATAGCTTTCTCTGCCGATAACTTTACCGTTTCTGATAAAGAATACCTCACAAAATGCAACGCTTTCTTCCCTTGCAAGTGCAATGACGTCTTTATCGTTCTGTTTATCGGTATTTATAATCTTCTGATGTTCTTCTATATCCTTTACGGCTTGAATTTTATCCCTTAAATCAGCCGCTTTCTCGTACTCCATATTCTGTGAAGCCTTCATCATTTGCTCTGTCAGTTCTGCTATAAGCTCCTTGTGGTTGCCGTCAAGGAAACGGCAAATATTAAAAAACACCTGTCTGTATTCCTCTTTTGAAACCTTTCCCGTACACGGTGCAAAGCAGTTATTGATGTGATAATTAAGACACGGTCTGCCTTTTCTTATATCGTCCGGAAATTTTCTGTGACAGGTCGGCGGTTTAAAAAGTTTCTGCACAAGCTCAAGAGTATTTTTTATTGTTATTCCCGACACATACGGTCCGTAATATTTCGCACCGTCCTTTAAAAGTCTGCGGACTTTCAAAACCTTTGGATACGGTTCGTTTATCGTGACTTTTATATACGGATAATGCTTGTCGTCCTTTAAAAGTATATTATACTTCGGTCTGTGCTTTTTTATAAGATTACATTCAAGCGCAAGCGCCTCTGTTTCGGAGTCTGTGACAATATATTCAAAATATGCCACGTTCGACACCATTGCAAGAACTTTAGGTGTGTGGTTTGAATTTTTCTGAAAATACTGTCTGACACGGTTTTTAAGTATCTTCGCCTTACCGACATATATTATTTTATCGTCCTTGTCGTGCATTATATACACACCCGGATCTTCGGGTAAATTCTTTAACTCCTGTTCCAAATCAAACATATTGCCACCTCCTTACACCAAAAATAACTCTACATAATAATGCAGAGTTATTTTCTTAAATAT
>NZ_JBKVWU010000180.1:0-3257 GCF_046972485.1 Hominilimicola sp. | reverse complement strand
CTGAATAATTTATTTGAAAATTAGTTATAATTAATAGGAGGAAATTAAAATGGCAGATTTGAATGCAATTCTTGATTCAATTAAGGAATTAAAGCTACTTGAAGTTGCTGAATTAGTAAAAATGATGGAAGATGAGTTTGGCGTAAGCGCTGCTGCACCGGTTATGGTTGCAGGTGCTGCTGACGGTGCTGCTGCAGGCGGTGCTGAAAAGTCAGAATTTGATGTTGTACTTGCAGAAGCAGGCGCATCAAAGCTTGGCGTAATCAAAGTTGTTAGAGAACTTACAGGTCTTGGTCTTAAGGAAGCAAAGGCTCTTGTTGACGGTGCTCCTGGTACAATTAAGGAAGCTGTTGCTAAGGAAGATGCTGAAGCAATGAAAGCTAAGCTTGAAGAAGCAGGCGCTAAGGTAGAATTAAAGTAATTTTGCTCTGATTCGTATTTATCAAGGAGTATGTTATGACAATAGATGTATCAACAATTCTAAAGGAACTTGGCGGAAAGATTGATATTAACGGTGACGTTGAAATGTCTGACACCGATTTTCTTGGGGAAATGTATCATTTTAACGAGCCTGTTAAGGTTTCGGGCAGTGTTTCAAACAACGGAAAATCTTTGATATTAAAGGCTAACTGTACAGGTCATATGACTACACAGTGTGCAAGATGTATGAAAGATATAGTCGTTGATATTGATTTTGACATTGACGAAAATCTTGCTCAGGACGACGGCAGTGTATCGTCAGATGATGATGTTATATTGTTTGAGGACGTTAAAATTGATATTGATGATATAGTAGCTAACAATTTTCTTATGAATGTTGAAGGTAAGTATCTGTGCAGTGAGGACTGTAAAGGTCTTTGTCAGCATTGCGGTGCGGACCTTAACGAAGGCGATTGCGGCTGCAGTCAGGAAAACATAGATCCGCGTTGGGCGGCTTTGGTAGATATTATGGAAAAAGATAAGTAAGATAAAGTCAGAGAGAATTATGGAGGTGTAATCATGGCAGTACCTAAGGGTAAAGTTTCAAAAGCCAGAAGAAATAAAAGACGTGCAAACTGGAAGCTAAGTGTGCCAAATATGGTTGAATGCCCACAGTGTCACGAATTTAAAATGCCTCATAAAGTTTGTAAGTCCTGCGGATATTACAACGGCAAGGAAGTTATAAAAAAAGTTGAGGATTAATTCGGCTTGTTAAATTAGAAGAGAATGCCTATGGCATTCTCTTTTTTTGCGTGCAAAGAATTTTTGATTATTATTGCGATTTTAAACAATCTATGATTGAGTTAATGGCACATATTGATTTTTCTGATAAACCATCTACCGATATTATTTTTCTATCATCTGTACCTAAGATATAATCAGTAGTGACATTATAAATTTTTGATAATTCTACGATATATTGAGTTGACGGAATAGAAATGCCCATTTCCCATCCATTTACACTTGACCTGGTAAGAGATAATAATTTTGCAAGTTCTGTTTGAGTAATACCTTTATGCTCTCTTAATTGTTTTAATCTTTCTGATATGTTAAATAATTCTTGAATCATTTATTTCACCTCTAATGTATATTATACTAACCAAAAAAGACATACATCATCATAAAAGATATAAAAATATTAATCATAAATGATATTATAACTTGACATAATACAACAAATGTGCTAAAATTATACCAATGAAAGGAGTGGTAATATGGATAAACCTGAAAAGAGTGCACCATGTCCGATGTGCAATTATCCGGGACATCTATCAACATATGATGAAAATACTAAAATAGCTACATATGTATGTGATAGATGTCATCAAATTTTTAAAGAATTTTATAAGAGGTGATGTACAATGATTAAAAATGACTTTTTGCAAATGAGTGAGATACCTGTATATCAAATTCAGAATGATAATGTTACACTAGAGGCTATAAAAACTCTTATAACAGAGAAAATGGGAAAAAAGGGACTATCTGTTCTTATTAAAAATGATGAAATAAAGTCGGGTGGTTTGTTCAATTCTTCAAAAACACCATGTATTGTTATTTACAATAGTAATCATCAAAAGGATTATATAAAGTATTGCATTACTGCTCAAAAACAAGGTGTAACAACCATTGTTACTACTTTTACATGGGGTTATAGTGAATTGAGAGCAAAGGAGATGGTTGCACAACATAAAAGAGAATCAAGCGTATTGGGGAATATATTTTCTAAAGGAGCAAGTAAAACACAAATGATTGAAGAAAATTTTTATTATCAAACTTTAGAAGAAATTATAATAGCAGTTTTTAGTGGTTAGAAAGGCGGTAAATTTATGAGATGTACAGATTGTTACGGAACAGGTAAAATAACGTGTCCTGTTTGTAAGGGTTCAACAAAAGACCCAAGAAATACTGCAAAAGATTGCAGTTATTGCGGAGGTGAAGGAAAAGTAAAATGCGATTTATGTTTAGGCAAAGGAACTGTACCAGATGATTTTAAAAATTTATGATGTGAAAAAATGGAGAAATGTTGAATTTGTAAAGATGACTGCATAGCAAAGCATTGTCGTTGCAATGGATATTGAAATGTATAATAGTGATATGAAATCTTAATGTAAGGTGATATTATGGCAGAGCATTTAAACAGATGTGGTAATTGCAGACATTGTATTTCTCAAAGTGACGGAAGTTTATACTGTATTTATTGGGATAAAATTATAGGAGATTTTACACATAAATGTCCGGAGTATGAAGAATCATAGAATAGTCACGCAATACATAAAATAACAATAGAATAGAAAATAAAAACTCTTAAATTTTAATTGTAGAATTGATTTAAGAGTTTTTTTATTTCAAAATTTTCTGTTCTAAACGTGTCCGAAAAGTAATATATATCAAATACAAAACACGAATGGAGGACAGAGAGATGTACATAGCAAACAATGAAACGGCTGTTTCTTCAAAAGGCATATTGAACTATATGCCACAGGGGATACGGCGATATATGTACGGCGTAAATCTTGACGGAGCTTGTGAAATACATATGAGGCTCGGTAAACCGCTTTGTATAAATTACAGTGACGGTCGGTTTTATCTTAACGCAAAAGGCAACTTGACGCCGATACCGAATTCAACGCTTAAAGTCACTCGTGAGCATATAGATGAAGCGATTGAAATTGCAACAAGTTCGTCTGTATATTCGGTGCGTGACCAAATAAAAAACGGTTACATAACAATATCCGGCGGTCACAGAATCGGTATAACGGGTACGGCGGTTATAAAAG
>NZ_JBKVWU010000179.1:0-3262 GCF_046972485.1 Hominilimicola sp. | reverse complement strand
AAGCATTTCTTCTTGGTAGGTGGCTGTGACGGAGCACGTGCAGGAAGAAACTATTATACCGATTTCGTAAAGCAAACGCCTGACGATACCATTATATTAACGCTTGCTTGCGGTAAATATCGTTTTAACGACCTTGATTTAGGTACAATAGGCGGTTTGCCGAGAATTATGGACATGGGACAGTGTAATGACGCATACGGTGCGATTAAAGTAGCCATTGCACTTGCTGAGGCATTTGAATGTGAAGTAAATGAACTTCCGCTTTCAATGATACTTTCATGGTACGAACAGAAAGCTGTATGTATTTTGCTTACACTTCTTCATCTCGGTATTAAAAATATCCGTCTTGGTCCTACACTCCCAGCATTTATATCAACGAATGTATTGGGATACTTGGTAGAAAACTACAATATTGCAAAAATTACAACACCTGAAGAAGATTTAAAAAATATATTAGGTTAAAACAGAAAAACTGCCGACATAAAATCGGCAGTTTTTTTATGTTGACAGTGTATTGTAAGCAGATTATAATAAAATTATCAAACGATAAAGGGATGAATATTATGAATATAGCAATTTTATATCATGTAAAAGAGCCGCCGCAGGTGGGTAATATCAGAAAGCCTATGAAAGAGGGCGGATACAGTGACAGCGGTTCAGACCTTGCGTATGAATTAAATAAAAACGGATATAATTTGATAACCCCCGTGGAGAATCCCAACGAAAAGAACAACATTGATTGGGTATTCGGTGATGATGACGAGGGGATAACAAAAGCGATAAATATGGGTGCTGATGTATTGTGGCTGAAAATGCACTTAGAGTATATACGACAACAGAAAAGACGAATTATAAAATCTGTGAAGAATTTGATAAAAACAGTTTGTCTGTAAAGATGCTATATGAAGATAACACTGAAAAAGAAGTCTGCGGATATGAAATATCGGGCTTTGATAATATGAAAGTCGAACCGCAAACTGTCACGGTGATATATAAAGGCTATGATAATTTATGTTATAATTATAAAAAATTAAGAGGTGAAAGTATGAAAGTTAATTATAACAGTACAATACGGTCGTGCTTTATTGGGTACATAGTTCAAGCGATAGTAAACAATTTCGTACCGCTGTTGTTTATTACGTTTCAATCGCAATACAGTATACCGCTGTCGAAGATAACATTATTAATTACAATCAACTTTGGTTTACAGCTTATAATAGATTTTGCGTCGGCATTTTTTATCGATAAAATAGGATACAGGTTATCTGTACTTATAGCACACTTATTCGCGGCATTGGGATTGATTTCGATAGCAATATTGCCCGATATGATGAATGATTCTTTTATGGGAATATTTATTTCGGTGTTGCTTTATGCAGTCGGCGGAGGATTGCTTGAAGTTGTTGTAAGTCCGATAGTTGAGGCTTGTCCGAATGAACATAAAGACAAAACTATGAGTATGCTACATTCATTTTACTGTTGGGGTACGGCGGGAGTAGTAGTAATATCAACAATATTCTTTAATGTATTTGGTATTGATAATTGGAAGATGCTTGCACTTGTTTGGGCGGCAGTACCTGTTATAAACGGATTGACATTTCTAAAAGTGCCTATTGCACCGCTTATTAACGAAGAAGAAAACGGACTTTCTTTAAAAGAACTTATAAAGCAAAAGGCATTTTGGGGATTTTTACTTATTATGTGCTGTGCCGGAGCAAGTGAACAGTCTGTAAGCCAGTGGGCGTCGGCATTTGTTGAAAAGGCACTCGGAATATCAAAATCAATAGGTGACTTGGTAGGACCTACGGTATTTTCTGTACTTATGGGTATTTCAAGAGCGATTTACGGTAAATTCGGAGAAAAAATCAATCTGTATAAAATGATGGTTTTCAGCGGTTGTTTATGTGTGCTTTCATATTTAACGGTATCGTTTTCATCATCGGCGATTGTCGGCTTAATCGGGATTGCGGTATCAGAGTTTTCGGTAGGCATACTTTGGCCCGGAACATACAGCGATGCGTCAACCTCTATAAAAGGTGGCGGTACGGCTATGTTCGCATTTCTTGCGTTAGCCGGAGATGTAGGTTGTGCAGGAGGTCCTACATTTGCAGGTAAAATAGCAGGTATGCTTGGCGACAATTTGAAAATGGGCATTTTGGCCGCCACTGTTTTTCCTATAACACTTATAATCACTTTAATAATAATGAATTTGCACAAAAAAAGTCTGTACAATACAAAATATTTGTGATATAATCCTAAATATAAATAAATTATGAAGGAAGTGTTATGAAGATGAAGAAGAACAAAATTCGTGTGATTTCAGCGGTGGTTTCTGCGATAATGCTTGCAAGCAGTGCAAGTGTGTTTGCAAAATTTGACGCATATAATGATCCCGATGGTTTTACGCTTGGTCATTATGAGGCGGAAGTAAATCAGGAACAACGTGCCGATACAGAAAAATTGTATGAGCAAAGACCAAAAAATGAAAGACAGTTTGAAAATCTTTCAAGAGGTTTGGTGGCAGTACTGGGAGAAAACGGAACGCTTGTAAGCTGGCGTTTTTTAGGTACAGATTCAAACAGCTTGACATACAATCTTTATTGTAGCGGTGAAAAGCTGAATGACGAGCCGATAACTACGACAAACTTTTTCCATACCGGAGCAAGTACAAATGCAGAGTATACTTTAAAAGAAGTAGAGAACGGTGAAGAAACGGGAGTAGAGTATACGACTACGGCATGGGATAAAAATTATATCGGCTTTAAAGTAACGGAACGTGAAGGATACAACATTGATGACGGTGCGGTTGCAGACCTTGACGGTGACGGCGAATACGAAATTTTGTTAAGACGAGTGCCGAGTATGGACGTTAACAAAAGAACGTCATATCCTGTTATCGAGGCATACAAAACAGACGGTACACATATGTGGACAATCGATATAGGTCCTAACGAAATTAATGAAGTAGATATAAACTTCCTTGCATATGATATGGACGGCGACGGAAAAGCAGAAGTTATAATGCGTTCGTTCGAGGGTACAACGGACGGAAAAGGCAATACAACAGGCGATACGAACGGTGACGGAATAACCGATTATTCAAAGTCGGAGAGTAATTTGGCAATATTTAAGGACAGACAATACATAGTTTCAACACCTGAATTTCTTTCGATATATGACGGCGAAACAGGTGAGGAAACAGACAGAACAGACCTAAAACCGTCAAAAGAACCGCTTTCGGACTGGTCATACAGATACAGTG
>NZ_JBKVWU010000178.1:0-3336 GCF_046972485.1 Hominilimicola sp. | reverse complement strand
ATATATATGTCGCCGCAGGGAAAGGTGTTTAATCAGGGTATCGCGATCGACCTTGCAAATTATGAGCATATCGTTTTGCTTTGCGGTCATTATGAGGGTATTGACCAAAGAGTTATAGATGAAATTGTGGATATGGAACTGTCCGTCGGTGACTTTGTTATGACAGGCGGCGAAATTCCGGCGATGACTGTTATTGATACTGTTTCAAGACTTGTTCCGGGAGTTTTGGCTGCTGAAACTTCGTATGAAAATGAGTCGCATTTTAACGGACTTTTGGAGTATCCGCAGTATACCCGTCCGGCAGTTTGGCACGAAAAACCGATTCCCGATGTACTTATTTCCGGTCATCACGCGAAAATCGAACAGTGGAAAAGGGAACAGTCACTCATTAATACACTCAAAAAGCGTCCCGATATGCTTGAAAAAGCCGAACTTACCAAGGAAGATATAAAATTTTTGAAAGAATATAAGTAGATTTTGGATTTGACTATTGAATTTTGAATGTACATTTGATATAATAGTTAAGTCGGGCGGATATGGCGGAATTGGCAGACGCGCATGATTCAGGTTCATGTGGGGCAACCCATGCAGGTTCAAGTCCTGTTATCCGCACCACGTCAGAGTAAGCGATATATCGCTTACTCTGTTTTTTTTTGCAAGCGTGCTCAAAACGGTGAGCAGTAGCTACCACATTTGTGCGAGTTAAGTACCTTCGGCACATTTGAAAACATTATATGAAAAGTGTATAATATCTTTGAGTGGATTTTGTAACGAGAAACTTGACAGAGAAATGGGGAAAGAATATAATGAACTATAAGAAATGCAAGCTTGACTTTTAGAAACTTAGTTAATTGAAAATAAGGCTATAAAAAACAAATAAAATTGCAATAGATTTGAGGAATATTTATGAAAAGGTTAGATCTTTATTGGACAACTAATCCCGATTGGTGGGAAAGAAAAGAAAACTATGTAAAAGTATTAAAGCCTGATGCCCCTAAAGAGGCTCAAGAAAGTTACAAACATTATTTAGAACAAACATCCGGAGAACAAGGAAAATCATTATGATGAAATAAGAAGATAATTGGGGATAACGTATATGATGCAAAAAAATGAGTCGGAACAAAATAGACGGAAAATGAGACGTGGCGATAAAGAGGCTATATTAAAAGGACTAAAAGGCGGACTTTGTGATAATTATTACGGCATTTGTTGTGCGGTTAAATATAATATGAAAGATAATGACATTATAGCGGCGTTGAAAGAACTTCAAAAAGATACATATGTATCTATGGGTATGTCCAATGCTCAATTCGCTTCTGCTGCATTAGATGTTTTGAAAATTGAACCTTATACAGGTTCGGATAAAAGAGTAAAGGATATGATTGACGCTAAATTTAGCTTTTTCGATGAATAGGAGGAGTTCGAAAATGGCGGAAGATTGGGCAAGAGGAACGATTAAAGAAACGCCGTTTTGGCGTGATGGAATGTCTGTTGAAGAATACGAAGAAGAAAGAAATTATCTTATGGAGCATTGGCGAGACTTGAGGCAAGGCACATATTACCCCTTTATGGAAACAACGCGAAAAATAATCTGAGAGGTTTTGTTATGGCAAATTTACCAAAGTGTACAGAATGTGAATATAACAATCTTATGGAAGTTACATGTAGGTTATATCCGACTGGCATACCTGATGATATTTTTGTGGAGATAAAGAAATGCGATTACTATAAAAAAAGAAAAGAAAAATATAACAAAAGTGATGAGGATTTGCCGGTAGCAAAAGGAAGATAAATGGAGAGTGTGAGAAAAAGTCTGTAAAAAAGAATCCTTCTATGATAGAATATAAATAAATCATAGGAGGAATTTTTTTATGGCAAGACGTAGACGAGAAAGAATGAGTGAAGGAAAGAAGAATATCATTGCCGGATTGATTCAGGAATACAACATCAAGACAGCAGAAGATATTCAAGAGGCACTAAAGGATCTGTTAGGCGGTACTATTCAGGAAATGATGGAAACTGAACTGGATGAACATTTAGGCTATGACGAATATGAACGCAGTGACAATCCGGATTATCGAAATGGAGTAAAACACAAAAAACTTCGTAGTTCTTATGGCGAGATACCTATTGATGTTCCACAAGACCGTGACGGTGATTTTGAACCGCAGATAGTCCCTAAGCGAAAGAAGGACATATCAGCAATAGAACAAAAAATCATTGCTATGTCTGCAAAGGGCATGACAACAAGACAAATTTCTGATATTGTGGAAGATATATATGGTTTTGAGGTAAGCGAAAGTATGGTAACCGCAGTTACAAATAAAATATTACCTCAAATAGAAGAATGGCAACAACGCCCTTTATCAGCTGTGTATCCGATAGTTTTCATTGATGCAATCCACTTTTCGGTTCGTGATGAGCATATAGTAAAAAAGATAGCTGCATACATAATTCTTGGTGTAAATGACGAGGGTAAGAAGGAAGTTTTAAGCATAACCATTGGCGAAAATGAGAGTGCGAAATATTGGCTGGGAGTTTTAAATGAACTCAAAAATCGTGGTGTTAGAGATATATTAATATTATGTGCAGACGGTTTATCAGGGATAAAGGAATCAATAGCAGCAGCCTATCCAAATACGGAGTATCAGCGTTGCATTGTCCATCAAGTGCGCAATACATTGAAATATGTAGCGGAAAAAGACAAAAAAGCATTTGCAAATGATTTAAAGAGTATATACCATGCACCGAACGAAGAAAGCGGATACGAACGTATGCAGAGTGTCACAAAAAAATGGCAAGAAAAGTATCCTAATGTGATGAGAAGATGAGAAGAAAATTGGGATGTTTTATCACCGATGTTCAAATTTTCAACAGAAGTCAGAAAAGTCATGTATACAACAAATGCAATAGAAAGTCTTAATAGCGTACTTCGTCGATTGAATAGCCAAAGGAGCGTATTTCCGAGCGATACAGCCCTTTTAAAGGCACTGTATTTGACAACCTTTGAAGCAACAAAGAAGTGGACAATGCCACTTAGAAATTGGGGCAGAGTTTACGGAGAACTGTCCATTATGTATGATGGACGACTTGTTTAGCATATATTTTTACATTTGTATAGTGTGAAAAATACGGTCTTTTGCAAGACCGCTCTTGACGCGGAAGAAAATCCGTGCTATATTACAAAAAGGCAGATAAGCTGAATTTTGCTTATCTGCCCAAATAAAACTAAGTATTTTATCATAGAGAAATTAATTTTACAGAAATAATCACACACTCTCGATAAGCTGAATTTTGCTTATCTGCCCAAATAAAACTAAGTATTTTATCATAGAG
>NZ_JBKVWU010000177.1:0-3358 GCF_046972485.1 Hominilimicola sp. | reverse complement strand
ATACCGCATTATCTTTGCCGAAAACGTGAGTATGACGTGTAATAAGCTTTGTACAGATTTCGTTTACCACATCATCAAAGTCAAATGCTCCTCTTTCTTCCGCAATTCTAGCGTGGAACACAACCTGCAAAAGCACATCACCGAGTTCATTTGCGAATGCGTGGTCATCACCGCTGTCAAGCGCGTCAATCGCCTCGTAACATTCCTCTATCATACTTTTCTTTATGCTCTGATGTGTCTGTACCTTATCCCACGGGCAACCGTTTTCGCCCCTTAGCTGTACCATTATATCGCGTAAATCATCAATAGAATATTTTTTCACAAGTAACAAATCCCTTTCATATTTTCTTCAATCTCTTGTATTATATCACCCCGCATTATTTTTTACAAGTCTATCCTTTAAGTATTTTTCGTACTTCTTTAACCGATATTGCATTTGTAAGAAACAGCATAAGCACATACGCACTCATACCGATACCGCACATTACGGCAAGATATACGAATCCGTCCCCCAATATCGCCGAAATATAGTTCGATGAAATATACATAACACCGAACATAAGTGCTGTCGCTATTGCAGGCTTTATAATTATTGCCGTAATATTCAATTTTAAACTCAAACATTTATGAATTGCGATTAAATTCAGTATCATAACAAGAATATATGCCGCATTTGAGCTTATCGCCGAGCCGTATATATTGATTTCGGGCATAGCTATAAGATACCAACTCACAGATAATTTTACCGCACTTCCGCAAAGTGCCGTAAAAAACGGCAGCATTATTTTTCCTGCCGACTGTAATATTGCGGACGTTATCTGCGTCACACACATCATAATAACGCACGGTGCTATCGCCGTAAGCATAGCGGACGATGAACTGTTATGAAATAATACAGTAAGTATTTCATTACTCATCAAGTACATTATAACCGCACAAGGCATTGAAAGCATAACCGCAAGACGTATTCCTATATCGGTCGCGGTTTGTGCTTTTTTTGTGTTGTTTACGGCTATCGCTCCGGCTATTACAGGGAGTATGCTTACACCCAATGTTGCAAGTATTCCGACAGGCAGATGAAAAACGGTAAGTGCGTAACCGGTGTACGCACCGTACAAAAATCTTGCCTCATCACTTGAAAAACCGCCGTCAAGAAGTCTTGACCGCACAAGCGTTGTATCTGCCACATTTATTGCATTCGCCACCACCGACGCACATAAAAGCGGCAATGCGATTGACATAAGCTCTTTTAATATTTCCGCAGTATCGCTCTTTTCGGACTTTACATACTTTTTATCTCTGCCGTAAAAATACATAATCATAAGTATCGCCGTTGCGATAATCTCACCTGACGTTACACCCATTATTGCACCGCCGGCTGTTTTTTCAACGCCGTAATTCAAAAAAAGTACAGCTAAATAATATCCCGACGCAAGTTTAACAATCGCTTCTGTTACTTGTGAAAGTGCGGTCGGTATCATATTTGAAACACCTTGATAATAACTTTTATATGCCGTACCGAGTGCAACGAAAAATATTGACGGTGCAATCATTTGTATTGCATATATCGCCTTTTCTTCTTTCATTGCAAGTGCAAAAAACGGTGAGCCGAAATAAAGTGCGACACTTCCGACAATGCCTATACACACAAGCAATATTGTTGAAATTTTCACTATTCTGTGGGTTTTACTGTATTCTCCTCTTGAATTTGATTCCGCAACCATTTTCGATATTGCAAACGGCAAACCCGAAATGATAAACGATAAAAACATTATGTAAACCTCAAACGCGATATTAAACACCGCCATTCCGTCCTCGTTAAGTATATATGTAAGAGGTATCTTAAATACCGCACCGAGTATTTTTGATATTGCATTTGCTATCATAAGTATTACCGCACCGGTAAGAAAACTCTGCTTTTTCATAACTCCCTCCACGCATTTTAACTTGTCTTTATATCCTATTTATGATATAATTATTTTATAACTAAATTAAGATGTTCCTTGTCTTGTTATCGGGAATATACGGAGGATAAGAAATGGTAATTCAGAAAATAAAAAAAGCCGTCGGACAAATTAAAGTTCCCGGCGATAAATCAATCTCACACCGTGCCGTTATGCTTGGCTCGCTTGCAAACGGTGTAACCGAAATAAGCGGTTTTCTAAAGGGTGCGGACTGTCTTTCAACTATTGACTGTTTCAGAAAAATGGGAATTGATATAGATATAAACGGTGAAAACGTAACCGTTCACGGCAACGGTCTAAGAGGTCTTAAAAAGCCTGATGAAATGCTTTATACAGGCAACAGCGGTACTACGACACGTCTTTTATGCGGTATTTTGGCAGGTCAAAATTTTGATACGTCAATTACGGGTGACGCGTCTATTCAAAAACGTCCTATGGGCAGAGTCGTACAACCGCTTTCAATGATGGGTGCAAAAATCGAAAATGAATATTGTCCGCTTTATATTACGGGTACAAAATTGCACGGTATAGACTACAAAATGCCTGTTGCGTCCGCACAGGTTAAGACTGCGATAATCCTTGCAGGACTTTATGCAGACGGTGAAACGGTTATTCACGAAATTGAAAAATCACGCGACCATACAGAACTTATGTTAAGTGCTATGGGTGCGGATTTAACAGTTGATAATCTTGATATTACCGTAAAACCTACAAACGACCTTACGGCATTTAATGTTGATGTTCCGGGCGATATTTCTTCAGCCGCATTCTTTTTGGTACTTGGTGCAATTATGCCGAACTCGCAAATTACAGTAACAAATGTCGGTATAAACCCTACAAGAACAGGTATTATTGACGTTTTAAAGGATATGGGTGCAGATATTACACTTGAAAATGTACATACTTCGGCAGGTGAAACTGTTGCGGATATTACAGTGCGTTCTTCGTCATTAAAAGGCACAACAGTCGGCGGCGATATTATTCCGCGACTTATCGACGAACTTCCTATTATCGCAGTTGCGGCAGTTTTTGCGAACGGTCAAACGGTTATTAAAGACGCACAGGAATTAAAGGTTAAAGAAACAAACAGAATTCGTGCGGTAGTTGACGAATTTAATAAATGCGGTATCGATATTACCGAAACCGATGACGGTATGATTATAAACGGCGGTAAGAGTATTCACGGTGCTGATTTCAAAACATACGGCGACCACAGAATGGCTATGAGCCTTACAGTGCTTGCACAACTCGCCGACGGTGAATCAACACTTGACGACAGCGATTGTGCGTGCGTGTCATACCCGACTTTCTTTGATGATTTTTATAAATTAGGAGAATAAAATTTTAAGCCACCCCTCAGTCAACTGCGTTGACAGCTCCCCTCGATGGGAGCC
>NZ_JBKVWU010000176.1:0-3365 GCF_046972485.1 Hominilimicola sp. | reverse complement strand
CAGGTTGAAAATGCAACATTGCAGTCAACAACAGCGTCGGGTGAACTTAAAAACCCTGAATTGCCCGGAAGATATACTTGCTATGTGACAATCAGAGCAACAGGCAAGGAATCGGACGATAACTATATCCTTGAGGACAGTACGGAATTGTCTGTCGGAAGAAATGTAGATTTGTATTCAAAGTATGTTAAAACTTCCGGCGACATAAAGAGCGTAAAAGTTGTTGAATAAAACACTGTTTTAGATGAGTATGTTTTTGGACATACTCATTTTTTTTATTGCGGAATATAATAAAAGGAGGTAACATAGTATATTTTAAGAGAGGAATGGTGGATTATGAACAGATTAGAGAGAATGTTAAAGGATTTTGATGAAAATCAGTTAAGAGAGATAAATAAATTTTTAAATTCGGCAGACGGAAGAAGATTAAAGAGTCACATCAATTCAACAGACAAGGATAAATTATTGCAGGAATTTTCAAAACTTGATCCAAATGAAGTAAAAAAAAGAATATCGGGACTCAGTACGGCTGATTTAATGAAGATTATGAAAAATTTATAAGAGGTGAGTGAAATGGCAGACGCAATGGATACACTCAAAAATATATTGGGTGATGATGCGGAAGACAAAATTAAAACTGTAATGAACTCACTTTCTTCTGCGGATAATACATCGGAGGGGATTGACAGTTCAAACGGTTTAAATCAAATTATGCAGATAAAAAATATTATGGACAGTATGGCGGTGAACAAAAACGATCCGAGAACAAATTTACTCCTTTCGTTAAAGCCGTATATGCGTGAGGGCAGAAAACATTCTATTGATTCGGCGGTAAGGCTTTTGGGGCTTACAAACGTAACAAAAATGCTGAAGAAATAATATGATTTTGGAGGTGGCGAGATGTATAGGACGTATAGCTATAATGATATGCCGATTCCGGTACAACGACGTAATGAGGATATGAGGAAACCTATGCCGCCACCCAAAAAAGAAATAGAATGTAAAGAGGAGAAAATTGAGAAAAAATGTGACAAACCCGACAACGGCGGAATTTTAAGCGGTTTGGGTACTGACGATTTAATACTTATTGTGGTTGCATTGGTATTGCTTATTGACGATTGCGACGACAAACTTCTTTTGATAGCACTTGCGTTTATATTTTTATCGGAGTGGTTTTAGTATAAATTACTAAAATTAGAAAATACTAAAGAAAAAGGAGGCGAGGGCAAAATTGCTTTATGAACCTAAATTTTATAAATGCGGTGTATGTGACGCGATATTGGAGTCGATAACACCGCATTGCTGTGATGATTTGACTTGCTGCGGAAAGCCTATGGAATTATTAAAGGCGAATGAATTGATTGCTCTGGAAGAAAAACATTTGCCGATAGTCAAAAGGGAGGGGAATAACTTAACCGTATGCGTGGGGCGTGTGCTTCATCCGATGAGTAAGGAACACAGCATACAGTGGATAGAAGTAAAGAGTAAATATCTTGAACAGCGTATCACGTTGAAAAAAGGTGACGATCCGATTGCAACGTTTGAAGTACCGGAAAATGTGCCTGTTACGGTGTATTCATATTGCAATTTACACGGACTTTGGAAAACTATGTCGTAGAATGTTGCATTATGATTACAAACAATGTCTGAAACGCTTACATTTTTTTTACAACATTCAAAAATGTTTGATTTACCAAAATTTTTATTGTATAATTATATTGTAGGAAAACACAAGATAAAAGGGTAAAATTAAAATAAAGCGGGTGTTCATTCAGAACACCCGCTTTGTCGTGTAAAGAGAAGATATTTTTAAGCCGATAGATTAAATGTTATTACTTGACAATTACGATTTCAGAAACTATATCATCATAAATTTTTATGAAGATTCTGTTATTTTCGTCTGAATCGAAGTTTTGAATATCGCTGATTTCAGCAACTGTAATTGGATTTTTTGATTTTGTTGTATCCACGCTGTAAACAGGTGTTTCAGCTGGGATAGTGTAGTTTACCGTATTTGAATTATTTACAGATACGTTTACGGAATTTGAAAATTTCTTTGTAACCTTGCCGTATACTATTTCAAGTTTGTCGGTTGGGTTTAGTGTAAATTCGTTATTCTTTGCGGTTATATCAAGAAGTAATCTAATACTTACGATTTCACCTTTTGAGTTGGTTTTGTATTGAATGATGTCGCCCTCTTGCAGCTTTCTGTCACCGTTTACAAGGATATTTTCGCTTTCTGCGTAAATTGATACTTCCTTGCCGTCTACAAGTGCTACAAGCATATCTGTTTGTTCATCATCATTATTTGTTGCTTTCACAATATCTTTAACAACTGCGATTGAAGAATCGGCTGCTGCGTTAATTTGTGAATTTGTAACAACCATAACTTTTGCGGTATAGTTTTCAGACATATCATAAACTGACGCATTGTATGTCTGACCGTCCTCAAACATAGCGATATTTCTTATTGCATAATCATCTGTATTTTCTGTAATATCGAATATAACCGTATTGTCATCAACTCTTACATTGCCTACTTTTGAAAGAGTTTTTGAAAATTTTGCGTTTGTAAGGTCATAGTTCTTTGTGAACTTGTCAGTGTTTACCGCACCGCTTTCGCTGTTATCAACGGCAGTGTTTATGGCAGTGATTTTGTTGTCTGCATTTGTGCTGTAAGTTACAAGCTGACTTGCTGTTACATCTTCAGATGTGTTTAGTGAATTTACAACGTCAAGTGCTTTAACATTGCTTTTACCGTTGAATTTTATCTTGTTGTTTGCGTCAAGAGTTACTTCTTTTCCGTCCTTTGTGAAAAGTTTGAATGACGCTTTTTCTGTGTTCTTTGTATAGTATGCTTTCATCAAATAAGCATAGTTTGAACTTAGAGTTGTTGAACCGTCAAGTGCTGCGATTTTGCCGTCTGTATCAAGATAGAATACACCCTCACTGCCGATATCGATTGAATCGGTGTAGTTTGCCGCAACTTTGTATTTTGTACCGTTGATAAGAACACCCTTACTGTCTTTACCGGTTACTTTACCCTCAACGGTTTTGTTTGTAACTTCAACTTCGTAAAGCTCTTTGTCAAGACTTGCCGCAACTGAAAGTACATCATATTCCGCAAGATCTGAAACGCTTATTTCTTCAAGACCTTTTGTAATTCTGAAGTCAACAGTATCATCAAGCTTTAACACCTTTTGAGAATACTTATCAACAATTTTACCTGTTGAAGAAATACTGTCTACAACGATGTTTTCATAATTCTTTACGAAAACAATATCGCATTTACCGTTCTTGTTTGAGTCAAGAAGTGTAATGTTACCCGACTTATCTGTAAGGTCAATCAAGTTTTTATCCATAGC
>NZ_JBKVWU010000175.1:0-3502 GCF_046972485.1 Hominilimicola sp. | reverse complement strand
CTTTCAAGTCTGTCTGTATCTTTTCTTAAGCTTTCGATTTTTTCACTGTCATCATTTAGCTTTTTCAGTGTTTCTTCTTCCTTTTCAAGCGATTCGATAAACTTATTTGTATTTTCCGCCAAACTGATTTCGTCTGAAAGTTTCTGCGATTTTGTTTTTAAACGTTTTTCTTTCGCCGTAATACTCTTTTTATCTTTTTCCCAATCGCCAAGCAAGTTCATCAGTGCATTTATAAATTCATCTGTCCTTGTTGAATCATATAAAATCCAATCATCTTCATTATCGCTTACAACGCCTTTTATTTCACGTTCAATACTGCTTTTTACAGTTTCATAATCACGTTTGGCATCATTGGCTAACATTTTCGCACGATCTTGAAAACGCCTGTATAAATCGGTATTAAATATTTTTCTGAATATCTTTCCGCGTTCGTCCGTGCCTGCAAGCAACAGTTTTAAAAACTCACCTTGCGCTATCATTGCAATTTGAGTAAACTGTCCGCAGTCGATTTTCAAAATATCCGTAACTGCCGCCGTCACTTCTTTTACACCCGATTTCACACTTCCGTCGGGATATGTAATTTCCGCTTTCGGTGTTTCCTCTGTTTTCAAGCCCTCACGCTTATATCTCGGATTTCTCTTTATTTTATACACTTTACCTCTGTACATAAACTCCAGCTCAACAAACGTCTTTGTATCTTTTTTTGCAAAGTCACTTCTAAGCATAGTATTTTCACGTCTTTGTGTTGCCGCCTCTCCGTACAAAGCAAAGGTTATTGCGTCAAATATCGTTGATTTTCCCGCACCTGTGTCACCTGTTATAATATAAAGACCGTTTTGGTATTTTTCAAAATCTATTGTCACTTTTTCAGCATAAGGTCCAAATGCGCTCATTGTAATCTTTAACGGTTTCAATTTTCTTTCACCTCCTCTAAAATCGAATCGACCAACTCGGCTTTTTCACTGTCTATTTCCACACCGTTCTGCAACTTATAAAAATCATAAAAAAGTTCATTATCAGGCTTAGTTCCGACACCTGTCGCCTCATATACACCCTTTGTATTTCCTTTCATATCACGTTCAAATTCAAGCTGCATAACATTCGGATACGCACTTCTCACTTTGTCCATTGCGTCTATTATATTGTCTTTGTCGGTAAGCGTGATATGTAAATAATCATCAGAATCCGCCGCATTTATTACTTCTTTAGACAATATATTTTCAATACTGCCCTTAATCATTCGCATATCGTGCAAAGGCTTTAACGGTATTGTTTGCACTGAGAAATCATCTGCATCGACTATTGTAACGGTTTTATCGTATTTTGCCTCAGAGAATGAATATTTCAGCGGTGAACCGCAATATCGCACTTTTTCACTTAACGACTGCGGTCTGTGGATATGTCCCAAAGCCGTATAATCAAAATCATCAAACACCGATATATCAATATTATCAAGACCGCCTACAGATACACTTTCCGAATCACTTCGCATTGTTTCCGCACCTGTTTTTGTAATAAATTGATGTGACAGTATAACGTTTTTCTGCGACTTATCAATATCCGTATTCTCAATAATCTCCCTTACTGCGTCCTCATACGTTTCGACTTCGGGGTAAAACCTTCTTACCATTATCGGTTTTACGAACGGCAACATATAAAAATTAACATCATCAATTTTCACCTTGTGAAGTTCACCGTCAAAAACCGAATATATATGCACACCGTTATTCTGCATTATTTTACTTCCGAACCCCAATCTTTCCGGCGAATCGTGGTTGCCGCTTATTATTAATGTCGGTATATCTTTTGCGGCAAGCTCCGTAAGAAAATCGTCAAATACCGTAACCGCCTCGACCGCAGGTATCGATTTATCATACACATCGCCTGATACAATAACCGCGTTAATTTCTTCATTTGCGATTATATTAAGTATTTGTTCAAGTATGTATTTCTGGTCATTTATCATAGAAAACTCATTCACGCGTTTTCCTATGTGCAAATCGGATAAGTGTATAAACTTCATTGTGTTTCTCCTTTGCTTTAATTTGTTATCACTATTTTAACCCGACTTTCAATTCTTGTCAAATCAGCGATTTTTTATTTTTAAAATTGTTTATTTGCACACAATTTTAAAATATGTTATAATAAAAGATTACGCAAAAAGCAGTGCTTTACACACTGCTTTCATTACTCTCATCATTGTTATTTTCTTTTGTTTTTTTCTGTTCAAGACGTTTATATGTCCATTCTCGCACGAGCGTATATATCACCGATGTAAACGGTATAAAGAACAACATACCTGCCACGCCCATAAGACTGCTGCCTATTGTAACAGCCGCCAAAACCCAAAGTGACGGCAAGCCGACCGAACCGCCGACAACTTTCGGATAAATTAAATTACCCTCTATCTGCTGAAGTACAATGAACACAATTACAAATATAAGTGCTTTCATCGGGCTTACCATAATCATCAAAAATGCACCCACAATACAGCCGATAAACGCACCGAATATCGGTATAAGTGCCGTAAAAGCGATTAAAACTCCAATCAAAAGTGCATACGGCAATCGTATTATTGACAATGTAACAAAGAACATTGTACCCAAAATCAACGCCTCAAGGCATTGTCCCGTTATAAAGTTTGAAAAAGTTTCATTGCTCAATTTTGCGACATACGTTATTTTATTCACTATTTTTTCAGGCAAAGCCGCCTGCATAAACATATTGACTTGTCTTTGAAGTGTTTCTTTTTTCGCAAGCAGATAGAACGCAAATATCAAGCCGATAAAAAATGCCGTTATTCCAGATACAACAGCTTTTGCCGCCGTAAATGTACCGTTTAAAACATTTCCCGCACCGTTTTGTAAGAAATTTATCGCCGTATCCATAAGTTTGTCGGTATTGAACTGCAAACTTGCAATCCAATCATGGATTTGCGTATTATTACTGAACATATCCTCTGCCCATTTCTGTACTTTAGGAAAAAATGCTTCTGCCGATTTTGTAAGTTCTCTCACAGTTCCGCCTATTTGTGGCACAACAATAAGTATCACACCCGCAATCACTCCGATTACAAGCAGAAAAGTTATAATCATACTGAGCGGTCTTGCGTATTTCTTTTGTTTTCCGTTTTTGCTTTTGAACAGTAGCTTTTCAATCGCTCTCATAGGTATATTAAGTATAAAAGCTATTATTCCGCCCAAAACAAACGGAAAAATTATTCCCCACAAAAGTCCTATAGCGTTTCCGACCTTTTCGTAGTTCTGCACTATAACCAACACTACAACCGTGAACAATATTATTCCGCAAATTTTCTTTACATTTTCTTTGGTTAAATTCACATTTTTCACCCTTTCAGATTATGATTTTATAAATGCAAATAAGCTGTCACATAAAAATGCAACAGCTTAAATTTAATTAGCCCATCATTTTCATAGCGTCTTGCAGCCACCATTCACCGATGTCAATAGCCTTATAAAGATTTTCTCTTTCGCACTTACGA
>NZ_JBKVWU010000174.1:0-3514 GCF_046972485.1 Hominilimicola sp. | reverse complement strand
GTAGGTGATGTGTTATGCGAGATAATACTGCTTTGATTGAACGCGTGCGAGAGGGGGACAAGCAGGCAGAAAACAGAATGGTGGAAGAAAATATGGGCCTTGTATACAGTATTGCAAGACGATTTTTAAATCGCGGATATGATGCGGAAGATTTGACGCAAATCGGCGCGATAGGACTTATAAAGGCCGTAAAGAAATTCAATCCCGAATTTAACGTACAATTTTCTACATACGCAGTACCGATGATAACAGGTGAAATAAAACGTTTTTTGCGTGATGACGGTGCCGTTAAAATAAGCAGAACGTTAAAGGAAAATGCAATGAAAGGCTGGCGGTGTGAAGAACTGTTAAGACGAAAATTGAACAGACAGCCGACAATAAACGAAATTTCAAAAGAAAGCGGAATTGATGCCGAAAGTCTTATCGAGGCGTTTGAGGCGGCAACACCGCCCGAAAGTATTTATGAAAGTGTTTACGATAACGGCGATAAAGAAATTCGCTTGCTTGATACAATTACCGGTGAAGAAATTGAGGACGGAGTTATAAATAAAGTTATGATTGACGATATTTTGAGCCGTCTTACAGAACGTGAAAAAGAAATAATTCTGCTTAGATATTTCAGAGGCAAAACACAATCTGAGATTGCCAAGATAATTGGAGTGTCGCAGGTGCAGATTTCAAGAATTGAGAAAAAAGCAATAGAACGTATAAGAGGAGAAATGCCATAGAAAAACGCACTCTGTAAAGAGTGCGTTTTTTATATTTTAGCGTCTGTCTGCCGGTGTTGTTGCAGTCGGTGTGTCTGTTGAAACAGGTGCGACAGTTGCAATGGGTGTATCGGTTGTGGTCGGTGTATCAGTTGAGGTTGGTGTACCTGTAACTGTAGGAACATCTGTCGGTGTCGGTGACGCAACCGGTTTTGTCAAAACAATTTGAGATACAAGTGAAATCGGTTGACTTCCTATGTTCCATACGAATGCTTTCAGCATTTGTGAATCATCGTGTGCACTTATAGAAACAGGTTCTGTGTACGGAACAGCTTTTAAGCCTATAAGAATTTTATTTTCGTCAAATTCGGCTACATACAAAATAGGTGTATCTGTTGTTTCAAGTTTTTTGTCAACGGATATAGTATAAGTTCCGTCATCTTTAGGTGTGATTTTCGATTCGTATGCTATAACAGGTTTCGGTGCTTCCGTAACAGTCGGTGTTTCTGTAGGAACAGGTGATACTGTAACGGTCGGTGTTTCTGTAGGAACAGGTGATGCTGTGACGGTCGGTGTTTCTGTAGGAACGGGTGTTTCGGTTGGTTTAGGTGCAGCTATAATTGTTATAAATGATTCAACTCCGTTCATTAATTTGTAGTATACTCGGCACACAAATTACCGTCTTTGACTGCAAGACCGAACAAATATGTTTTTGAAATGTCTGGGATTTCCGTATATTCATATATTTCTTTTGCCGTATTTGTTTTTGTGTCAAATTCAAAAACTTTATTCGGTGAGTTAAAATACAATTTTCCGCTATAAGCAACAGTAACATTAAAATGTGATGAATATGCAGATTTATTATCACCGTATACGCACCAATAATATTTTGAAGTATCTTTATAAACAGGTGTAAAAGTATTTGTCGATAAATCTAAAGTGGAAAGCTCATTTTTATCATTGAAACAATAGATTTTTCCATCTAAAAAACTTACAGATCCTGATACGTTATGAATAATTGAATCTTTATAAGTGTCATCTTCTGCTGTTATAACCGGTTCGCCATACCAAGTGTTTACGTTCCAAGTGCGGTGAATATCTTGTTCTTCAACATATAATCCATCGTTTGAATTTGATACCGAAGAGGCGGAAACAGCTTTCAATTCTTCATCACTCAAAAGAAAATATGTGTGATTTGCAAGTGATGATAAATTCGGTGTAGGGTCATCTGATGTTAAATCTAAGTTATACCACTTACCGTCTACTTTTACTTTGTTCCACATATGATTGCACGCATCACTCGGAACTGTTGTACATTCCATTTCAAAATATTTATTCATAACGTACATAAATAAATATGAATATCCTTGGCAAACGCATTTCTTATCTCTTACTGTTGTGTAAAGATTGCGGTTTTGATAAGACATATCATATTCATAATGAGATGTGATATAATCATGAACAAAAAGCACTTTTTCAAGCTCTGTTGCGTCTTTCGGAACAGATGATACAATTTCATTGCATTCAGCATCAATCAATTTTTGAGCTTCCTTTATTTCGTCTTTTTCCATAGTGAAAGGGTCTTTGATCATTATTTCCGAAATTGTCTGACCGTCTGCTGTTTTATAAGAAAATTGACGTAAATTGACATAAAATAATTCGGGATGCTCATATTGTATTGCTTTAGGTAAAGAATCAATAAGTTCTTGAATGTTACCCGAAGGAATGTTGTATTTTTGAATATCAGATTCCGTTTTTAGGTTATTTAAGTCTGAAATAATATCTTCAACCGCCGATTTTTCATTTTCGGAAATTTTAACCGAAGTATCGGCGAACATTGTAATTTCATCATTATTAAAATATCCGCTGTAAGTGTCCTCCGCTATTGCGATTGACGGCGTTATAAGTACTGTCACTATAAGCAAGCATATAAATTTTTTTATATTTTTCATGATACCATCTCCTAAAAATAACTTTTTATATAATATATTATATAACTGATTATACAAAAAGTCAATAAAAATACAAAGCAAGTACAAGTATTATGTAGAAATTGCACAAATAAATGAATATAATTTAGCATTTTGCACATTGTTCTGTGCGTAGAATTAAATTAAAATTAGTCTTGACAAACTTTTTTAGGTGTGTTACAATATTTACAACGAGCAAAGGTGTTTCGTCCTCATAGGATAGAAGCACCTTTTTTGCATATTAGGACGATTTATATATTATATAGTATTGAAATTAGAAAGGAAAGTTCGTTATGTTGACAAAACAAGATATTTTCGATTTGGTTGAAGAAGAGGACGTAAGATTTATTCGTCTGCAATTTACGGATATGCTTGGAACAATGCGTAATCTTGCGATTACAACTTCAAGACTTGAGGACGCACTTGATAATCTTTGTATGTTTGACGGTTCGTCAATTATGGGATTTGTCGGTGTTGAGGAAAGTGATTTATATTTACATCCCGACTTTGACACATTTGAAATTTTCCCTTGGCGACCGCATCAAGGAAAGGTCGCAAGACTTATATGCGATGTTTATAAGCCTGACGGTACACGTCTTGAAAGTGACCCGAGATATATTCTGCAAACGGTTATTAAAGAAGCGGAAGAAATGGGTTACAAATTTAATGTGGGACCTGAATGTGAATTCTTCCTATTTAATACGGACGAACGCGGTAATCCAACGACAGAGCCGCATGACAATGCGGGTTATTTTGACTTGGCACCGCTTGATAACGGCGAAAACTGCCGCCGTGAAATATGTCTTACGCTTGAAGATATGGGATATAAAATCGAGG
>NZ_JBKVWU010000173.1:0-3574 GCF_046972485.1 Hominilimicola sp. | reverse complement strand
CGATGTACTTGTTCCTATCAACCAATTCAGAGGTAGCAATTACCTGTTTCTACATTCGAGGCTTATCAGACAGGTGAAGTTCCTCTTGGTTCATCAGCATTTGAAAAGAGAGGTATTGCTATCGACGTTCCTGTTTGGAATAACGAAACTTGTATCGAATGCGGTAACTGTTCATATGTATGTCCTCACGCTTGTATCCGTCCTGTAATTCTTACAAAAGAAGAACTTGACAATGCGCCTGAGGGTATCAGATACCAAAATGCAATGCAGCTTGACGGCTATTACTATGCTATGGCTATTTCAGTTTATGACTGTACAGGTTGCGGAAGCTGTGCTAATGTTTGCCCTGTAAACAACGCCGGCAAAAAAGCTCCTGCCCTTGTTATGACATCATTCGATGATGAAACAGCTAAGGAACAGGAAAAGTATGATTACCTTGTTCAGCTTGCAGAAAAGCAGGAAGTTCTTGACAAGTTCAAGATTTCAACAGTTAAAGGCAGCCAATTCAGAAAGCCTTACCTTGAATTCTCAGGTGCTTGTGCAGGTTGTGGTGAAACACCATACGCAAAACTTGTTACACAGCTATTCGGTGACAGAATGTACATTGCAAATGCTACAGGTTGTTCATCAATTTGGGGTGGTTCTTCACCATCTACACCATACACAATAGACGTAAACGGCCACGGTCCTGCTTGGGCTAACTCATTATTTGAGGATAATGCCGAATACGGTCTTGGTATGTTCATCGCTCAAGATACATTGAGAAATACAAACATCGCTAAGCTTGAAAAGATAGCTGAAGAAAATGCAGATGTTAAGCCTGTTGTTGACAAGTTCATTGAAACAAAGAATGACGCTGCCGCAAACAAGGTTGCTACTGACGAACTTCTAAAGGCTATTGCTAATATCAATTCTAAAGAGGCTAAGGACGTACTTGCCGATAAAGAATATCTATCAAAGAAATCTTGCTGGATATTCGGTGGTGACGGTTGGGCTTATGACATCGGTTTCGGCGGTGTTGACCACGTACTTGCATCAGGTGAAGATGTAAACATTCTTGTATTCGATACAGAAGTTTACTCAAATACAGGCGGTCAGTCATCAAAGGCTACACCGACAGGTGCTATTGCTCAATTTGCTGCCGCAGGTAAGGAAGTTAAGAAGAAAGACCTTGCAGCTATCGCTATGAGTTACGGTTATGTATACGTTGCACAAGTTGCTCAAGGTGCTAACCAAGCTCAACTTCTTAAGGCTCTGCTTGAGGCTGAAAGCTACCACGGTCCTTCTCTAATCATCGCTTATGCTCCATGTATCAATCATGGTATCAAGGGCGGTATGAGTATTGCTCAAACAGAAGAAAAGAAAGCCGTTGACGCAGGTTACTGGCACTTGTTCAGATTTGACCCAAGACTTGCTTTGGACGGCAAAAATCCGTTCCAGCTTGACTCAAAAGCTCCTACAATGGATTATGAAGACTTCATCATGGGTGAAGTTCGTTATAATTCACTTGCTCGTTCAAACCCTGAAAGAGCTAAGGAACTATTTGCAAAGGCTAAGAAGAATGCAGAAGAAAAGTATGCACATCTTGTTAAGCTTGCTCAAGGCGAATAATTTTGAATATTATAAATGGTTGGTTCATTTTGAACCAACCATTTTTTATTGCTATAACATTACTGAACCGGAACACAAAAAAATAACGCTGATAAACAGCGTTATTTTTTATATCTTATCAATTTTCATTTGTCCGTATGATACGTCTGTAAATCCCATTTTTTTATACAGTGATATTGCTTTTACATTATCTTTCACAACTTCAAGTCTGAAACGCTTTGCACCACTGTATTTGTCGAATAAATAATTAAAATACTGTGTCGCCACACCTTTTCCACGAGCATTTTCATTTACATACAAATCAATAATCTGTACGCATATACCGCCTACTTCAGTTTCATAATAAGTCGTCACGTAAGAAAATCCGACAACCTCATTATCTTCACAAAATACAAAACCAATTAAGCCTTTATCTCCGCTTATTGCCGCATCAATATTTGTTTCGATAATATTCATAGGCACTTCATGATCAAGTGCATCACTGCAATAAAATGCTTTTGATAATTCAAGCACTTTATCTCTGTGATTTTCATTCATTATTTCAAATTTCATTTTAACCGCCTATCTGACATTCAAGTCCCGATTTTTTAGCAACTTCAAGAAGTTCTTGCATATACTCGTTAGGAATTAAATCAATTCCGTCAAGTTTGTATTCCCTACCCAATCCGTCATATTTGCCTTGTCCGAGTCTGTGGTATGGAAGTAAATGAAGTTTCTTAACACCTTTCAAACTTGCAGCAAACATTGCAATGTCATAAATTTCTTCCGGTGTTGCGTTAAATGTCGGTATAACAGGCACTCTTATTGTCAAATCAACCATTCCCGACTCCGCAATTCTTTTTGCGTTTTCGTGAATAAGTTCATTGGGCTGAGTGGTAAATTCCTTGTGCTTTGCACTGTTCATATGCTTAATATCCATAAGCACATAATCAAGATACGGCAAATACTTTTCTATAAACTCCCAACGTGCAAAGCCCGTTGTTTCGATAGCAGTATTTATACCGTAATCCTTACAAGCGTGCAAAAGATGCGGTCCGAAATTCGGTTGCAACAGAGCTTCACCGCCCGACAAAGTCACACCGCCGCCGCTGCGGTTATAATAAAATGTATCCTGTAAAATAGCCGGCATAACATCTTCAACAGTCACATCATATCCCATAACTTTTTCTTTGCCCTCAAACATCATGGTCTGTATATCAAATTCCTGCGATTCAGGATTACAACACCATCTGCAACGCAAGGCACAACCCTTTAGGAATATGATTGTTCGTATTCCGGGTCCGTCATGGATAGAATATTTCTGTATGTCAAATATTCTGCCTTTCGCTTTCATATAATTTTCCATATTAATTATTCCTTATGCGTTAAATGCTTGTTCTGTTCTGCTGATAATATCGTCCTGAAGTGCCTTTGAAAGTGATGTAAATAAAGCACTGTAACCTGCGACACGAACTACAAGTGATTTATAATTTTCCGGATGTTTTTGTGCGTCAAGAAGTGTTTCCTTACTTACGACATTAAACTGCATATGCATTCCCTTTTGGTCAAAGAATGCTCTTATGTATGACGCAAAGTTCTGAAGTCCTGCATTTCCGCTCAATGCCGACGGGTGGAACTTCTGATTGTAAAGTGTACCGTTTGATGCTCTGCCATGTTCAAGTTTTGCAACTGAGTTTGCCGCAGCCGTAGGACCTTTTGTATCAGCGCCCTGTCTTGGACCTACACCGTCCGCAATCGGTGTATTGGCAAGTCTGCCGTCAGGTGTCGCACCTGTCTGCTCACCAAGAGGAACGTTAGCCGATACAGGATACAATCCTGCCTGGAACATACCTCCGCGAGGATTTTTATGTTTTTCAAGTTCTTTTGCGTATATATTAGCCACATCACGGGCTAACATGTCAATTTCTTCAATGTCGTTTCCGTACTTCGGAAGTTCATTTATCATATCAAGTATTTATTCATA
>NZ_JBKVWU010000172.1:0-3685 GCF_046972485.1 Hominilimicola sp. | reverse complement strand
AAGTTATAATGAATATTCCCAAACTTACAATCGCGGGTGCGAGTGAAATATATATAGAAAATCATAAAGGAATACTCAGTTATACGGATACGGAAATTCGGGTGTCAACGCCTATGGGGATAGTCAGAGTGTTCGGAAATGGACTTTCGATTGACAGAATACGTCTTGAAGATATATTAATATCAGGTCAATTTAAGCAAATTGAATACGAAATCTGAAAAAGGGAGTAAAAAATGTTTAAGAAGTTCTTTAAATTTCTTTACGGATATGTTATAATAAAAGTATATGGCAAAGGTGCAGAAAGATTTATAAATATTTGTTTAAGACGTAATATTGATGTATGGAACATAAAACCGTTTGATGACGGTATTGAAATGTGTATTTACATAAAGGATTTTTTTCATATACGTCAAGTCAGAAAAAAGAGTAATGTAAAAATTAAAATATCACAAAGACGCGGAATAAAGCATTTAATGCGTCTGTACAGAAAACGATATTTGTTTTTGATTGGATTTGCATTGTGTATCATATTTTTTGCCGTGTCGGCTCAATTTATATGGGTTGTTGAAATTAACGGTGTGGAAAACAGCGATATAAACGGTATAATATCTACGCTTGACAGTATCGGTATAAAGAGCGGCGCACTGAAAGCAAAACTGCCTGACGGTATGGAAAGCAAGGCGGCGATTATAAATAACAATAACCATATAGCTTGGGCATGGGTTTATATTGAGGGTGCAAAGGCACGCGTCGAGATATACGAACAGATTATTCCGCCGAATATTCTTGACAAAGATACACCTTGTGACATTGTTGCAGCGTGTGACGGAATTATAAATCATATGGTTGTCAAAAACGGCGAAGAAGTTTTGAATGACGGTGACGCGGTTAAAACAGGCGATGTGATTGTATCGGGAAAGGTTGCAACTTATAAAGAGGGTTATCCCGAAGAATACATATATGTTCACTCAATGGCGGATATAATGGCTTATACAACTCATTCAAAAAACGGCGACTATAAGCTGTATTATGAATCGAGAGTGCCGACCGGCAAAAATAGATATATGGTTTCGCTTGAGGTTTTCGGAAAAATGTTTTCATTGCCTTTGGGCAAAATGAATTTTGAAGAATATGATGTAAATGAAACAAGGTATGAGATATGTATACCGTTTTTCGGATATACGGGAATTGCGTTCGATGCGGTCAAATATACCGAAGTAAATGTAAACAAAGAGCCGATAAGCATAGAAACAGCCGTAGAATTTGCAAAAAATGACTTAGAAGAAAAAATATCAAATGAATTGCTGTACGGCTCAACTTTGACAGACGAGAAAGTTGAATATGAAAAGATTGATAATGAAACAATAAATGTAAAACTTGAAATGGATTTCATACAAAATATAGCTACCAGTCAGCCTATTTCGGCTGATACAGAAGGAGAGGAAATACTTGATAAACAGACAGATTGAAGTACCGCAGGAGGTCGATTTGGCATCTCTTTTCGGAAATTTTGATGAAAATGTCAAAATGCTTGACAAAGCACTTTCGGTAAATATCGCGTCACGCGACAACGCTTTGAGAGTGACAGGTGAAGAAGAAAATGTTGAAAAGGCAAGCCAAGTTATTAATATGCTTATGCAGATTATCGCAAGAGGCGAGATTATCGACCAGCAGAAAGTATTGTATGCGATAACAATGGTACAGGAAAACGGCGGGATTGACATTAAAATGATGGGTGATGACTGTATTGCAATCAGTGCAAAAGGTCACCCGATTAAGACAAAAACGCTCGGACAGAAAAAGTACGTTGACGCGATAGACAAAAATACTATTGTATTCGGTATAGGTCCTGCCGGTACGGGTAAAACATATCTTGCGGTTGCAAAGGCTGTAACGGCACTTAGAAGTAAAGAGGTAAGCAGAATTATTCTTACAAGACCGGCTGTTGAGGCAGGCGAAAAACTCGGTTTTCTTCCGGGTGATTTGCAGAATAAGGTTGACCCGTATTTAAGACCGCTTTATGACGGTATGTATGAAATGCTCGGCGGTGAGGGCTTCTTGAAATATCAGGAAAAGGGTGTAATTGAAGTTGCACCGCTTGCATATATGCGTGGCCGTACGCTTGACAATGCGTTTATAATTCTTGATGAGGCACAGAATACAACACCTGAGCAGATGAAAATGTTTTTGACAAGAATAGGTTACGGTTCTAAAGCGATTGTAACGGGTGATATAACTCAAATCGACTTGCCGGGAGATAAGCGATCTGGATTAAAAGAGGCGGCTAAAATTCTAAAAAATATTGAAGATATAGCTTTTTGTACATTTACCGAAAAAGACGTTGTACGTCATCCGCTTGTACAACAAATTATAAAAGCATATGCAAAGTATGACGAGGAACAGGAAAAGAGAAGAAACAAGAGGAAATCAAATGGTTGAACTAATACTTGAAAATGAACAGGATAAGGAAGATGTAACTCCGGAAATTGAAAAGGCAATAAAGGACGTTTGCGTTGCCGTTATGGAGGAAGAAGAATGTGATTTTGACGCCGAAATCAGCGTTACGCTTGTGGATAATGATACAATTCGTTCTATAAACAAGGAACAGAGAGATATTGACAGAGCAACGGATGTTTTGTCATTCCCAATGCTTGAATTTGACGAGAACGGAATATCGGACGATGAGTACGATATGGACGGTGAGCTTGTGATGCTTGGTGATATTGTTATATCAATGGAACGTGCAAGAGAACAGGCGAATGAATTCGGACACAGTTTTTTGAGAGAAGTGGCTTTTTTGACGGCACATTCAATGCTCCACTTGCTTGGATATGACCATGTTGATGATAAAGAGGGCGAAGAAATAATGTGCGAAAAACAGGAAAGAGTTTTAACTTCGCTTGGAATAACTCGTGATTAGGAGAAAAAATTATGAAGAATAAGAAAAGTTTTAAATCGGGATTTGCGGCAATAATAGGTATGCCGAATGTGGGAAAGTCAACATTACTTAATACTATAGTAGGACAAAAGATTGCAATAATATCAGACAAACCTCAGACAACAAGAAATAAAATACTTGCAATTTACTCAACAGACGAAGAACAGATTATATTTACCGATACACCGGGAATACACAAACCGCATAATAAGCTTGGGGAATATATGGTACACGTTGCAAATGAAAGTATGGACGATACGGATGTACTTATATTTGTTGTGGACGCAAGTAAAAAAATACAGGAAACAGAACGTGAAATAGCAAAAAATATTTCAAAAACAGGACTTCCGTGCATATTGGTTTTGAATAAAGTAGACCTTATGAAAAAAGAGGGTTTACTTCCGATAATTGCGGATTATTCGAGTATGCACGATTTTGCGTCGATAGTGCCTGTAAGTGCAAAGAATAATGACGGAGTCGATATTTTATTGCACGATATTGAGGACTATCTTGAAGAAGGACCGGAATTTTATGATTCGGATATGGTAACGGATCAGCCCGAAAAACAGATTGCGGCTGAAATTATCCGCGAAAAACTTTTGTGGCTGCTTGATAAGGAAGTTCCGCACGGTATCGCTATTGAAATTACTAAAATGCAGGAAAAAGAAAAAATTACAAATATTTACGCGACAATATACTGTGAAAAAGCGTCACATAAGGGAATTATAATCGGTAAGCACGGAGAAA
>NZ_JBKVWU010000171.1:0-3714 GCF_046972485.1 Hominilimicola sp. | reverse complement strand
GATATTCAGTCAATGTCAGATGAAGTGAAAATTTCTGGCATTAATATTTCATCGGCAAGTATGTCTGTTGACGGTTACAAGTTGCTTACGGAAAACGGTAAGGGTATTATTGCGGTGTACAACACTGACGGAACGATAGAAAAGGTGCTTATATCGGAGGACAACATAAACAGTACAAACGGAACGGCACATTTTAAAGAACTTCCGAGTTTTGACGGTAAAACGGTAAAAGCATTTGTGTGGAAAACAGAAAATGACAAATTGACTGTTACGCCGATTGCAAACAGCTATACATATACCGAAACACCGAAAGCGACTATGCCGGCAGATACCGATTGGAGCGATGCAAATATTATAGTCGGTACACTCGGAAACAGTAAGGCGATAGATTCACTTGCGGAAATGGGAGCGATTGACGTTTCAGAAATAAAGGATAAGTGGGAAAGTTTTACCGTTCAAGAAAACGGCGGTAATCTTATTATTGCCGGTTCGGATAAACGCGGTACGATTTACGGCATATATGATTTCTGTGAAAAAATCGGTGTGTCACCATGGAAATGGTGGGCGGACGTAAAGCCCGAAAAAGCGGACGAATTATATATCAATCTTCCTAAAGAGGGATATACGGAAGATGAGCCGAGTGTTCAGTATCGAGGAATTTTCTTAAATGATGAATACAATTTAAACCAATGGTCAACCTCAATGGGTGACGGAAATATGAATAAGGAAACGTATGAAAAGATATACGAGCTTATTCTTCGTTTAAAGGCTAACACTCTATGGCCTGCGATGCACCAGTATTCAAACGCATTCCATTTGGACGCCGAAAATGCGGTGCTTGCCGATAAATACGGTATAGTTATGGGATCCTCACACGCTGAGCCGCTTTTGAGAAATAACCTTGGTGAACTTTATCCGTATCAGCAACAATGGCTTGCGGATCACCCTGACAAAAAGCTGTACATCAATACAAAGGACGACAGCGGCAGATCGGTTTCATATATGTGGACTGATCATGACGGTGACGGTAATGCGGTTGATAATAAGGAGTTTTTGGCTGATTACTGGCGTGACAGTGTAAAGACAAACGGCAGTTACGAAAATATCTATACACTTGGTATGCGTGGTGTTCATGACGGTTCATTCTCAACAAATATGGACACGACAACCGCATTAAACGAAATTATTGCAACACAAAGAAAAATTCTTGAAGAAGAACTTTGCACAGACGGTCGTAAAATCGAGGATATACCTCAAATATTCATTCCGTATAAAGACGTACAAGCGATATACAACACAGGAGCGTTAAAAATTCCTGATGATGTAACAATTATGTGGACAGATGACAACTACGGATATGTACGTCAAAATGCGGACGATGCGGAACGTGCAAGAGCGGGTAAAACAGGTATCTACTATCATATTTCTTATTACGGTTATCCTACGAGTTATCTGTGGCTTTCAAGCACACAGCCGGGACTTATTCGTGAAGAACTTAAAAAGTCATATGACATGGGTGCAAATAAGGTTTGGATATTAAACGTAGGTGACTTGAAACCGGCTGAAAAAGAAATTGAATACTTTGCCGATTTGGCTAAAAACGTATGGTCAACATCAAATACAGAAATATCTTCAATATATGAGCAGAACGCAAAACGTGATTTTAATATGAATGAAACGGACGCAAAAGAATATGCTGATATAATGGATAAGTATTATGAAATTGCAAACGCAAAGCGACCTGAATTTTTAAGAACAGGTGATTTCTCGATGACTGCATACGGTGATGAGGGTGAAAGATATATAAACGAATATAAAGATATTTGTGCAAGAGCGGAAAAGCTATACGAAAAACTTCCGACAGATAAGCAAGCGTCATTCTTTGAACTTGCATTGTACCCTATACGTACCGCAACAAATATGGCTATCGACTATGTACAGACCGACAGAGCAAATCTGTATGTAAGCCAAAACAGAGGTGCGGCGGCTAATAAGTATGCTGAAGAAGCTGATAATGCGGTTAAGCAAATCAATACGGATATGGCTTATTACAACTCTATGCTGGACGGCAAGTGGAATAACATTATGAATAACAATCCGTCAAAATTGCAAGGTTGTGACGCACATATAACTACAGAACTTAACGCACCGAAAGTATCAGCGCTTGATTATACCGAACTTGCGGTAATGACCGATTCGCAGATGGATTATTCGGATAATCCGACTATGACAGTTTCAACTTATGATACATATGATAAATTTATTGACGTAATTAACAAAGGTTACGGCGGACTTGACTATGAAATTACGTCAGACTCAAATGCACTTGTATTTGACAAGACAAGCGGAAAGTCATACGGCAGTGACAGAGTGCATATAAGCGTTGATAAATCAAAGGCGGCAGACGGAGTAAGCAATGCAACGGTTACCGTTGAGCAAAAAATAGGTGATAATGTTGTTGATACAAAGCAGATTGCCGTAACAATCGAAAATCCGACAGAACAAATTTCTGAAAAAACATATGTTGAGGCAGGCGGAGTTGTTTCGATAGAATCTGAACACTACACAGATAAATTTGATGTAAACGGCTATGAATGGAAAGAAGAGAAAGACTTCGGCAGAAGCGGAAACACAATGAAAGCTTATCCTGAAACAGCCTCTAATGCAAAGGAAAGTAATTTGACCAATTCAGCGGCATATATGGAGTACAAGGTTTACTTCACAAATGCAGGTTCATACACATTGGACGTTTATCGTATGCCTACTCTCAATGAACGCGGAACTATGCGTTTGGCGGTAGCGACAGATGACGGTACTCCTATCGTGTTAAGCGGGACTAATAAATACAGCGGAAGCAGGAGCAAGACGGACGCATGGTCAAAAGGCGTATTGTGCAACAGTGAAAAGCTTACAACAAAGATTAATGTTTCTGAGGCGGGGTATCATACTGTAAGAGTGTACAATGTGTCAACAGGCGTAGTCATAGACAAAATGGTGCTTTCTAAGAATAATATAAATTCGTATTTCGGCGCACCTGAAAGCTACAACACAACATATAACACAACAAAAGAAACATCAACCGTAACGGAAGATACGGAAGTCAGCGGTATTGACAAGACATATGAGCCAAAGGCAGTTGTAGGTAATGTGTCAGTGGAAAATAATACTGTAAAGACTGTTGATTTAATCGGCTTAACCGAAAATACACAAAATGCGGTTGTATTTACTGTCGGCTATGATAAGGACGGCAATGCGGTATCAACAGCTATGAATAAAGCTGAAATAAACGGCAAAACAACGGTAAATGTCAATTTGGCTTTGGCAGATAATACAACGGCATATGCGATATATGTAGTAGATAATTTAACCGATATGCAGCCGATTGCACCGTTTAAAACGTTCGGTAAGATTAAGTCAGAGGCAGAGGACAACTATATAACTCTAAAAACAGATTTCAGTTCTTTATACGGTAAAAAGTCTGTTGTATTGGCAGCTGATTGCGAAATATCGGAGGATATTACGGCGGATAATATTAAGTATGTATACGGCGAAATACTTGACAGTGACAGCTACAAATACATTCCGTGGAACGAAGAAGAAGGAAAATACTATATTCGTGTCGGAGTGGATAAGGACAGTACTTATGATGAAACAAAGAATACTGTAAAAAATATAACTCCTGATACTCAAGGCGAAGAAACACAGGTAAGCAAG
>NZ_JBKVWU010000170.1:0-3745 GCF_046972485.1 Hominilimicola sp. | reverse complement strand
CCCTAAGTTCCATACCGATAAGACTTATATTGCAACGATAAAGGGCGGTATAACGATAAGCGGTATCAATAAGCTGAGAAACGGTGTTTATATTGATGATTTCAAAACATCACCGGCGGAGGCTGAAATACTTGACGCGGTAGACGGACACACATATATTAAAATAACAATTCACGAGGGTAAAAACAGACAGGTTCGTAAAATGTTTGCGGCAATCGGCTGTACGGTTGTCGGCTTGCAGAGAATTAAGATAGGCAACGTGGAACTCGGTAATCTTCCGCTTGGAAGATGGCGTCATCTGACAAGTCACGAAGTAAATTATTTGATGAATTCTTAAAAAGAGGCTGTTGACATTTTGTCAACAGCCTCTTTTGTGTATCATATACAAATTTAAGGGGATATTTGTCGATATTTTTTGAAAGCTAACTTGTGAAAAAAGAAATAAAAATGATTGAAAAAAAATTGCGGTTAAGGTATAATATACTTTAGGTATATTTTTTTAAAATTTATCTCTAATCTACAAACAATGGAGGTTAAAACATGGGAACAGTTGATAAATTGACTGAACTTCAATACCGCAGAAGTGTAATAAATAACGGCGGCGGAGAAGTAAAAATCAAAAAGCAGCATGATTCCGGAAAGCTGACAGCAAGAGAGAGAATTAATGCTCTTTTGGATGAAGGCAGTTTCGTTGAAATTGATGCTTTTGTAACTCACAGATGTACCGAGTTCGGTATGGATTGTGTTGAGGCTCCGGGTGAAGGAGTTGTTACAGGTTACGGTACGGTTGACGGACGTCTTGTTTACGTTTACGCTCAAGACTTTACAGTAATCGGTGGCTCACTTGGAGAAATGCACGCAAAGAAAATTTGCAAAGTCATGGATATGGCGGCAAAGATGGGTGCTCCGATAATCGGAATGAACGATTCGGGCGGAGCAAGAATTCAAGAAGGTATAGACGCTCTTTCAGGTTTCGGAGATATATTCTTCAGAAACACTGTAAACAGCGGTGTAATTCCTCAGATTTCTGTAATTATGGGACCATGTGCAGGCGGTGCTGTTTATTCACCGGCTATTACAGACTTTATCTTTATGGTTGAAAAGACAAGTCAGATGTTTATAACAGGTCCGCAGGTAATCAGTTCTGTTACAGGTGAAAATGTAACAAGCGAAGAACTTGGCGGCGCTGATACACATACTTCAAAGTCGGGTGTTGCACACTTTAAGGCGGCAAATGACGAAGAATGTATCGCAAAAATCAGAAAGTTGCTTTCATACTTACCTGCAAACAATCTTGAAGAGGCTCCTTACGAACCTACAAATGACGAAATTAATCGTCTTTCAGAAAAACTTACAACAATCGTTCCTGACGATTCGGGTAAGGCTTATGACGTTAAGGAAGTTATCGCTGAACTTGTTGATAACGGCGACTTCTTTGAAGTACAGGAAGGCTTTGCAAAGAATATTGTAATAGGTTTTGCAAGAATGAACGGACAGGTTATCGGTATCGTTGCAAATCAGCCTAAGGTTATGGCAGGTTCACTTGATGTTAACTCATCAGACAAAGCAGCAAGATTTGTACGTTTCTGCGACAGCTTTAATATTCCTCTTGTTACTCTTACAGACGTACCGGGTTATTTCCCAGGCGTTGAACAGGAACAAAACGGTATTATCAGACACGGTGCTAAGTTGCTTTACGCATTCTCAGAGGCTACAGTTCCAAAGATTAACGTAATCTTGAGAAAAGCTTACGGCGGTGCATACATAGCAATGAATTCAAAACATCTTGGTGCTGATATAGTAATGGCATGGCCGACGGCAGAAATCGCTGTTATGGGTCCTGAAGGTGCAGCTAACATCATTTTCAAGAATGATATTAAGGAAAGCTCTGACCCTGTTACTACAAGAAATGAAAAGATTCAGGAATACAGAAATAAGTTTGCATCACCTTACGAGGCTGCAAAGCGTGGTTATGTTGACGATGTAATCGAACCTGATTCAACAAGACCGAGAATAATCGCCGCACTTGAAATGCTTGCATCAAAGCGTGATTCAAGACCGGCTAAAAAGCATGGAAATCTTCCTGTTTAATTGTGAAAGGAGATTTTTAGTATGTATTCAGAAGCATTATTGACAGGTCAGAACCTGTCATTAAGTGAAGCGTTGGCAATGGGAGGACAAACAACAGTTATAGGTTTGGCAATAGTTTTCGCCGTACTTATCATACTTATGATAGTGCTTTCGCTTTTCAAGGTTATATTCTATAAAAAGCCTAAAACACAGGCAGCTCCTGCTACAGCACCGGCTCAAGCAGCACCTGTAGAGGAAGAAACGGCAGACGATACAGACGAAGAAGAGCTTATCGCAGTATTGACAGCCGCAGTTGCCGCAAGTCTAAATACTTCAACGTATAACCTAAGAATTAAGTCATACAGAAGAACAGACAATAAAATGCCTGCTTGGAATAAGGCGGGTGTAACCGAAACAATTAATAATAGATTCTAAAGGAGGCAAAACCTAAATGAGAAAGTTTAATATTTCAGTAAATGGAAAATCATACGAAGTTGACGTAGAAGAAGTAGGCGGAGTATCAACTCCTGCACCGGCTCCTGTTCAAACAGCCGCTCCTGCACCAAAGGCTGCACCGGCTCCAAAGGCTGCACCGAAAGCTGCTCCTGTTGCAGGTGCTAAGCAAGTAACTGCTCCAATGCCTGGTACAATCGTATCTGTAAAGGTAAATGTTGGTGATAAAGTTGAGGCCGGAACACTTGTTGCCGTACTTGAGGCAATGAAGATGGAAAACGAAATTTTCGCCGGTGTAGACGGAACAGTTGCAGGTATCAGCGTATCAGCAGGTGACAGTGTAAACAGCGGTGACGTAATAGTTTCAGTAAACTAATACAGTCACGACTAAATTATAGAAAGTGGTGACAATAAAGTGTTAGAAAGTTTTGCAAACTTTTTGCAGAATACAGGTTTTTACGCACTTATTTCAAGCGGTGGCATTGACGCCGTTAAGACAATTATAATGATTGCGATAGCTTGCGTACTTCTGTATCTTGCAATAGTAAAAAAATTCGAGCCGTTATTGCTACTTCCGATTGCGTTCGGTATGCTTTTGTCAAACTTACCGATGATTAAGGATTCAAGTGCTATTATGATGCACACGGAATTTTTTACGAATCCGGAGTATATGACGGACGGAAAATATATTAATGTCGGATATATCTGTCAGCATGGCGGTCTGCTTGACCTATTGTATCTCGGAGTTAAGCTTGGTATTTATCCTCCGCTTATTTTCGTCGGTATCGGTTGTATGACAGACTTCGGTCCGCTAATTGCCAATCCAAAGAGTATTCTTCTTGGTGCGGCTGCACAGTTCGGTGTATTCTTTACATTCGTAGGTGCTCTTGTTCTAAGCGCTCTTGTACCGTCAATCAATTTCGGTATCAAAGAAGCTGCGTCAATAGGTATCATCGGCGGTGCCGACGGCCCTACGGCTATTTACGTTACAAAATCACTTGCACCGGCGCTACTGCCGGCAATCGCCGTTGCGGCATATTCATATATGGCATTGATTCCTGTAATTCAACCGCCTATTATGAAACTTATGACTCGTAAAAAAGACAGAATGATTGTTATGGAACAATTAAGACCTGTTTCAAAAACAGAAAAAATCTTGTTCCCAATCATCGTTACAATTATCGTTGCACTTATAATCCCTGACGCAGTGTCACTTGTAGGT
>NZ_JBKVWU010000169.1:0-3799 GCF_046972485.1 Hominilimicola sp. | reverse complement strand
ATTTGCTTGGCTTTGTACATCAAATACCCGAAAGGGCGAGAGAGAGGATTATTGACGTTGCCTCAACGCAGTTTGAGGACGGAAGCGCGTATCATCAGTATCAGCCGCTTACAAAGCAGGGCAATAATGAAATCGGAGGCGGATTTAATGATGATCCGCTGTGGCTGATTTTAGGCACGGTTGCGTACATCAAGGAAACAGGCGACTACGGTATTTTAGACGAGCAGGTGCCGTTTGACTGTGACAAAAACAATACGGCAACGCTTTTAGAACATCTTAATCGCTCATTCGGACACGTTACAAACAACCTTGGCCCTCACGGGCTTCCGCTTATCGGACGTGCGGACTGGAACGATTGCTTGAATTTGAACTGCTTTTCCGAAATTCCTGACGAATCTTTCCAGACTACGGGAGACGATGACGGCAGAGTAGCAGAGTCTGTGCTTATTGCAGGAATGTTCGTGTATATTGGCAGAGAATTTGCAAGGCTTTATAAGACGCTCAACAATGATGAAATGTATAAATATATTTCGGATGAGGTTGAAAAAATGACCGAAGCAGTTTTAGAGTATGGCTATGACGGTGAGTGGTTCATAAGAGCTTACGACGCTAACGGCAATAAGGTTGGCTCTGACGAATGTGACGAGGGTAAAATCTTTATTGAATCGAACGGCTTCTGTGTAATGGCTGGGATAGGCAAGGAGGACGGCAGGGCGCAAAAAGCGCTTGACAGCGTTAAAAAATATCTTGAATGTGAATATGGCATTGTACTCAATTATCCGCCGTATTCGGGATACCGACTTGAGCTTGGCGAAATCTCGTCGTATCCGCCGGGGTATAAGGAAAATGCGGGAGTGTTCTGCCATAATAACCCATGGGTAATAATCGGTGAAACGGTAATGGGTAACGGCGAAAGAGCGTTTGAACTATATAAAAAGATTGCGCCGGCATATTTAGAGGAGATAAGTGAAATTCACAAAACCGAGCCGTATGTATATTCACAGATGATTGCTGGACGTGATGCGGTAAGAGCGGGAGAAGCGAAGAATTCATGGCTTACAGGCACGGCGGCGTGGAATTATTATACGGTGTCACAATATCTTTTGGGTATACGTCCTGATTTTGACGGACTTGTAATAGAGCCGTGTATTTCAAAAGATATATCTGAATTTAAGGTAACAAGAAAATTCAGAGGAAAAACATATAATATTTTAGTAAAGAACACAGGAGAGGGAACTGTTAAAATAACAGCCGACAACGGAACGGTAAACGGTACAACCGTTTCATCGGATGCGGAAATATGCAATGTAGAGGTGGTAATGTAATGAATTTCAATATACCCGATTTGGGAATTATAGACGGCAGCTCAGGATTTCGCAACCTTCCCTCCACTACAGACGGAAGATTTACCTCCGGTGAGGACGGAGTAAAACATATAGTATGCACAGGAGACGGAAAGGTTGAATTTGTGGCTTTTGAAAATCAGACTCTTGCCTATGTTAATTCAGCTCTTGGCTATGGTGCGTACTATCCGCTTCATCCTGTGAACAGAAACGGTAAAATCAAGGCTGTGCTTATGGATTTGGATGGAACATCGGTAAGAAGCGAGGAGTTCTGGATTTGGATAATCGAAAAAACAACCGCCAGTATGCTTGATGATGAAAGCTTCAAGCTTGAAGAGAGCGATATACCGTTTGTATCAGGTCATAGCGTATCGGAGCATTTACAGTATTGTATAGATAAATACTGTCCAGGTGAATCGCTTGACAAAGCACGGAATTTCTATTTTGACCACGTTAATCGTGAAATGAAAGAAATTATGGAGGGCAGAGGCAGAAAAAATGCTTTTGTTCCGCAGGAGGGATTAAAAGAATTTTTGCTCGCACTAAAAGCCAAAGGGATTAAGATAGGACTTGTAACATCGGGATTATATGAAAAGGCGATGCCGGAAATACTTTCGGCGTTCAGAGCTCTTGATATGGGCGAGCCTACGGATTTTTACGACGCAATAATTTCAGCAGGATACCCGCTCCGCAAGGGTAGCGTTGGAACGCTCGGTGAGCTATCGCCGAAACCTCATCCGTGGCTTTATGCTGAAACCTGCGCGGTTGGACTCGGAGTTGGTTTTGATGAGCGCGGTAGCGTAATCGCTATTGAGGACAGCGGCGCAGGAGTATGCTCGGCAAGGATTGCCGGATATACAACAATAGGACTTGCGGGAGGCAATATAAAAGAAAGCGGAACGATGCCTATGTGTAGCCGCTACTGCAATAATCTTGCGGAAATACTTGATTACATAGAGGAGGAAGCGTAAATGGAGCGAAAAAATATAAAATGTCATTTTATATCCAATACCCACTGGGACAGGGAGTGGAAATTCAGCGCTCAAAGAACAAGACATATGCTTGTGACTGCGATTGATATGCTGCTCGATATTTTTGAGAAAGAGCCGGATTACAAACATTTTCATCTTGACTCGCAGACACTTCCCATTCAGGATTATCTCGAAATAAACCCTGAAAAGAAGGAAATTCTGAAAAAGTATATCAGTGAGGGAAAGCTTGCTGTGGGTCCGTGGTTTTGTTTGCCGGATGAGTTTTGCGTGGGTGGAGAGTCTCTTATAAGAAATCTTCTCCTGGGACATAAAATTGCAAATGAATTTGGCAAAGTTTCAAAGACAGGCTATTCGCCCTTTGGCTGGGGACAAATATCACAAATGCCACAGCTATATCATGGCTTCGGAATAGATTTTGCGTCCTTTTACAGAGGGCTTAATACATATATGGCACCGAAATCGGAGTTCTACTGGGAGGGCGCCGACGGTACAACAATTTATGCTTCAAGACTGGGGCAGAGACCGAGATATAATATGTGGTATATAATGCAGCGCCCTGTGTTTTATGGCAAGCGTGACGGTGACAATCGTCGTGTTTCATGGGGAGCTGGAGATGGAATATTCCGTTTTGCGGATCCGGCAAGATGTGAATATGAATATCAGTATTCGCATAGAAAATATGAGTATCATGACGAATATATAGCTGAAAAGACGGAGCAGGCACTCTCTGAACAGGACGATGAGTGGACAACGCCTAACCGCTTCTGGTCGAACGGTCATGATTCATCAATACCGGATATGAGAGAATCAAGGCTTATCAAGGATGCTAATGCTGTTTATGAAGGTGTTGATGTTTTTCACAGTACAGTTTATGACTTTGAGCAGAGCGTGATCAGAGATTTTGATAAAAATTCACCTGTTTTAAAGGGCGAAATGCGCTATCCGTTTACAAAAGGCAGCGTAAGTGCGCTGTTTGGCTGGGTTCTTTCTGCAAGAATTAAGGTTAAGCAGGAGAACTTTGAAACAGAACGATTGCTCACATCATATACTGAGCCGATGGCGGTTTTTGCGTCTGTATGCGGAGCTGTATATCCGCAGGCGTTTATTAATAAAGCCTATAACTATATGCTTCAAAACCACGGGCATGATTCGATTGGCGCGTGCGGCAGAGATGTTGTATATAAGGACGTAGAATATCGGTTCAGGCAGTCAAGAGAGATTGCAACCTGCGTGCTTGAAAGAGCTCTTATGGATTTGTCTGGCGACATTGACTTTGCGGGCTGGGATAAGAATGATATGGCGCTTGTAATGTTTAATCCGGCTCCGTTTAAAAGAAGTCTGACGGTTCCGTGTGAGCTTGAAATTCCTCTTGAGTGGGAGTGTGACAGCTTTGAGATTGTCGATGCTGAAGGTAATGTATGCCCGCACCAGAACATATCGTCAATTAATCCTATGTATCAAATT
>NZ_JBKVWU010000168.1:0-3966 GCF_046972485.1 Hominilimicola sp. | reverse complement strand
ACGTTGGTCATTAAACCACCATGCCGAACCAAACTGCATTTTTCCTGCCGTTTCGGCTGATTGGAAGTTACCGAGCATTGTCGCAAGAACATAATTATCCTTTGGATTTAATGTATAAAGAATCGTTTTCGGCAGTCCGTTGTTACATTCCATTGCGTCAAGCAAAGCCGAAAGGTCTGCCGCAATTTCATAATCTGCGATTGAGTCAAAACCGACATCTGCGCCGAGTTTTTTGAACATAGCAGAATTATTGTTTCTCAAAGCACCGATATGTAACTGCATTGCCCAATCAAGTTCACTGTACTTTTTCGCAAGTCTTATAAGTGTTTCGCACTTAAATGCATTTATTTCATCGGCACTTAAATTTTCACCGTTCATTTTCTTTACAAAAACATCGTCTGCACTATAATCTCTGTTAAACGGTACACCGTCAAGAGCATGGTCACTTATACGACAACCTGCATTATGAAAATAATCAATTCTTTCATTGACTGCAGTTATAAGTTCGTCATAATTTTTTATGTTCATACCGCATACGTTTCCAAGTGCTTTGATATAATCCGTAAAATCGGTCTTTTCAATATTGATTAATCTGTCAGGTCTAAACGCAGGTAGAACTTTTGCTTTTATATGTCCCTTTTCGGCAATTAATTTGTGATATTCAAGCGAATCAATAGGGTCATCGGTTGTGCAAAGTACCGCAACATTTGATTGATTTATAAGTGTTGACGGGCTCATTTTTGTTTCTTTTATAACCTTGTTGCACTTTTCCCATATTGTATCGCAATTTTCCGCCGTGACAACTTCATCAACATTAAAATATCTCTTTAATTCAAGGTGTGTCCAATGATAAAGTGGATTGCCTATCGCATACTGCAGGCAACCACAGAACGCTTTAAATTTATCATAGTCGCTCTTGTCACCGGTTATGTAACTCTCGTCAATACCGTTTGAACGCATATATCTCCACTTATAATGGTCACCGTCCAAGAAAATCTGAGTAATATTTTCAAACGGCTTGTCCTCATACATCATTTGAGGGCTTAAATGACAGTGATAATCAAAAATCGGCATATCCTTTGCATAGTCATTAAACAGCTTTGCCGCCGTTTCATTATTCAACATAAAATTATCGTCCATAAACTTTTTCATTACCATTACCTCACAGTATTATTTTATATTCTTATTATATACTCAAAACAGAATTTGAGCCACATATATTTTGCTTTAATTCAGCTTAAATCTTACAAATCTTGCTTAACATTTATTATATCACATTTTCATACAAACGCAACTCATTTTTGAATTGACCGCACACAAAAATTATGCTAAAATTATTTTGAGGTGAGTTTGATTGGAAAAGACGATACGACGCGTTATGTATGACAAATCTTATACATATACTTACAGAACAGGTATGTCCGAAGGACCAATTCTCGGCAATCATATGCACATATATTATGAATTTTTGCAACTGATTGAAGGCAATGCGCTTTACAACGTTGAAGGAACGGAATACAAAATTTCTTCGGGCGATTTATTAATCACCAATCCAAACGAATTTCACTTTATTACTTTTCCGAAAAACAGCGTTTATCATCGTCAGTTTTTGCAGATACACAGCAGCTTTGTTTCATCAATGAATCCTCATATTTTAGACACTTTAAATGCCCGAAAATTCGGAACAAACAACAGAATACCGTCCGAAATATTCAATAAATACAATCTCGGAGATATTTTCAAAGGCGTTGAACATTACTCGGCAAATCCAACAGATGATACTGATTTTATGGTTTCCACATATGCCGCACAACTTGTCGTGAAGCTTAGTGAAATTCTTAAAAAAGAATTTCTTGTAAACGACACTTCCTCTAAAAACAAGCATATCAAAGAAATCCAAAACTACATTGAACAAAATTTCACACACAATTTGAATATTGATGATATTGCGGAACATATGTTTTTAAATAAGGCATATATCAGCCGTCTTTTTAAAAGCGAAACAGGTCTTACAATATCCGTTTATATAAATATGCGTCGCGTTATGATGGCAAAAAATCTGTTGCTTGTAGGCGAAAATGCAATGAATATTTTTTATAAATGCGGTTTCAGTGACTATACCACTTTTTATCGTGTGTTTAAGAAATACACCGATATGTCCCCCGAACAATTTAAGAAAAAGCACTCAAATATATAAAATCAGGTCGGTATTGTACCGACCTGATTTTATGTTATAACCATTTTATTCACAAACCATTGTAAGATTATCAAGACCTACCGTTCCGTTAGACTTTGCGGCTCTAAGGTAGAATGAGCCTATTTCCGTTATATCATTTGAACTGTAGAAATCCAAATCATTAAGTTCGGCTGTTATGTCGTTATCATTTTTCAAAGTCACATTAATCTTCTTTGTAGCGAAATTAATTTCAGCATTTAGGTGTATCCATGAACCGACAAAATTGCTTGACACTGTTTGACCGTTTACAAGCAATGTACTTCCGGAATTGTATTCAAACGCAATTATATGTCCGTCATATTTTTTACTTTTGTTTACAAAGCCGTAATTCACGTTGTTACTGTCAAATTTCGGAGATGTATCGCCGATTGAGAATTGACTGTTACCCGCCGTTCCCTTTGGTGCAAATTTAATATCGGCATTTACCGTAACCGTTTTATTTGTACAATCTATAGTATCAAGTTTCTGCCATACTCCTACCGTTGAACCCGTTGACGCATAGCTTAAATAACTGTTTTCATTATCCTTTGCAACAGTCAATTTAGGACTTCCGCCGCCGTATGTCAACACACTGTCATCAATAGTATAATTTTCAAAATCAGCATAGAAATCATATTCGCCGCCTACATCATATACAAGAGTAAATACGCTATTCTCCTCAAGTTTATCTGCAGTATATACCGACTTTTCGGCGTTATACTTATATGTGTACACCTTACCGTCACGTTTAACAACTTGGTCTTTACAGTAATCAGCCGAAACGGTATACTTATCTCCGACATAGAAATCGCCCGTTTCCGTTACGCTTTCCATAATATCATTACCTTGATTGTCTTTAAATTTAATCGCAATATGAGCCTTTGTTAAATCCGTTACAGAAACCATTGATACAGTGATATTTTTCGATTCGGTTGCCTGTGAAAGTTCAAGTTTTTGTCCTGCGTCACGGTAGCCGTCTGCTGTTGCACTGATTAAATAATCACCCTCGCAAAGCAAATATTCACCGTTTAAATTAGGTGTAAGCACTGCACCGCTTATACCGTCTTTAACAACAATATTCGCGTCAACACTTTCCTCACTCTTCGAATCAACCGCACCGAATGTAATTTTATACTGCGGTCCGCTGACTTTACCGATGCTTACATTATCAACAATACACGATCTGTCGGCATATCCATGACTTGAGCTGAAATTTATACCGCCAAGACTTCCTGTGCTGTCGCCGATTTTTCCTGTAAATTCAGCAGTCTGTCCGCCGTCATATGATACGGTTACATATGCCTTATTTGAACCGAAATCAATTACATTTTTAAAGTGAGTCGGTTTATTTGATGATGAGCTGTTATTTCCTCTTGATATTGCCGCCGACAATTTTGAATAATCATCAAGAACATCATTACCGCCTATTTTAACATTCGTGTTACCGGATAAATCATATGCACAAATTTGTGTTGATACGATTGCTTTACCGTTTGCGTCTGTAAGGCTGTATGACATTGTTTTACCGCTGTGCTTACCGAATGTAATATCAAATTCAACCGTCAATTTTTCGCCTTGTGAAGTTACTACAGGGTTTGCATACTGCATTGACGCACTTCCCGTTGAAGTACCTTTTGTTGAATTGTTCATCAAAATCTGACCGTTATTGTTTACCGTATCACCTATCAATGTAAACGCATTTGCACCGTTAGTATCGTTTAAGTCGGTATCAAATGTCCACTTGCTTACCT
>NZ_JBKVWU010000167.1:0-3970 GCF_046972485.1 Hominilimicola sp. | reverse complement strand
AGTTTATATATTTCAGGAAGATAACCGCTTTGATTTTTCCATTCCGCTTTCGTGATGAGCTTATCAAATCTAAGCTGTGCCGTAACGGATTTATTTGTCTTACTGCTCTTTGCGTTTTCAGACCAAACTTCACTGATTTTATTTGCAGGTGAATTGTCTATTTCCGTAACGGCTGCTTTTAATTCACCGCTTTCGTTCTCACCTTTATATGTGTATGTGTAGTTTATAACAATATTTTCGTTGTCTGTTACTTCTATATAATACAAGCCGTTGTATTCTCCGTCACTTGTTTCCTGTTTTGCGTTGTCATTAGTCATAACAAGGTTTGTAAAGTCACTGTCCTCAGGCGGTATTAGGTATACCTTTACAGTCTGCATATCGCCCGACACGACTTTCTGTAAATGCGGCTGAGGCGCTTCGCCCAAGTTATCCGCAACAAGCGGAATTTCGGTGACATTATTACAGCTGTCGACTGCAAACAATGTAAATTCCGCATTCTTTGTTATATCAACGGTTCTGCCGTTTACACTCACTCCGTCAATCGTATCGCTTGTTGAATCAAATGTCGGTGTTTCGGCATTAAGTCCCGCTTTTGCAATAAGCTTTACACCGTTTATATCAGACACGATTACATTAAATCTGTAATGTGACGACCAACCCATTTTCTTCATAAATGATATACTGTCGGTAACTGTTTCATAGCCTCCGCCGCTTAAATCAGGAAGTGACGGATTTAAGTAATGCTTGTTATCATCATACAGATTAAGCACAAGTTTTTTGCTTTGTGCCACACCGCCCCTTACGGTATAACCAACCATTTCAACACTCGGCGGCATTGTATCGACATATTCTTCGGGCGGCTGATAATCTTTAAGTGTTACATCAAGCGTAACTGTATAATCTTCACCCAAAGTATCATTTTGATTTTTGTAATTCCTGAATGTAAATTCCGTTTCACTGTTAGGATAGAATGTATGGCTCGGTGTTTCGCCCGTTGCGGTATCAACAAGTGTTGAGCCGTTTTCATCAACAAGCTTTGCGGTTACTTCGCCGTATATACAGCCGTCAACCACATCATCTTCGTCATAATCCCATACAACTTTCGGCTTTATCGGTTTTATCTCATTATTGGTTATATTTAATATTTTACTCTTTTCAGCTCCGTTATCCGTCCACTTCATTGTAACCTTTGTAGGCTGTGTTGCGGTTACGGTTACGTTATTTGTTCCGTTGTTTTCGATTTTTGCAAATGTGTTTCCGTCATTTTCCGTAACAGTTACGGGAGAAGTATATTCGATATTCGCCGTAATATCGCCCTTTGTCTTATACAAAGTTGACATTGTAACCTTTGGACCGTCTGCAAGAAGTGTAACAGTTACAGGTATTGTCCATGTATTGCCGAACATATCCTCGCCCTCAACTTCGTATGTACCGTTTGAGTATATCGGCAGATAGTGAGCAGACGCATAAACCGTATCGCCCTTTAATTTTAAATATCCGTTAAAGTATACCTTAACACCTCTGTCATTGCAGATATAACTGTAATCCGCTAATGAATCGTCATCAGAAACTTCAACAAATCGCGGTTCTTCATATTTAAAGTTCGTTACCAAGCTTCCGTAATTTTCATCGTCTTTGGTATACGTTCTCGTTGCTGTGTCACCATGCACACCTACAAAGTTAAACGTAATACTGTCAAAGAAAGGCTCGCCTGCCTTTTCCACACTCCATGGTCTTGTAAAGTCTATACTCAAATTAGTGGACGTGCTGTCCTCACGATAATAACCGCCCTCAAAACCCAATTCATTCGGATATTGATAGTTTTTCATAGGCATATTGTACATTTCACCGTCTTTCACAACTGTAAAAGAGCTTTTGTCCATGTCAAGATTTTTGGCATAAAAATTATAAATATAATCACCCTGGTTGTATGTGTTAAGATTTGCTTGAGTTACTGTCAATGCATCATTTTCAAAGGTATATTTCGTTTTTTCCTTGAACTGCGGAATATATGAAACAGAATTACCGGATTCGTCTATCGCAATAAATGCAAAGTTGAGCCTATCTCTGCCTTTTTCGTCTTGTCTACAGTTCTGATAATTAAAGGCACTATCACCCTTCAATGTAACAACCTCGTCAAGTCCGATTTCATCGGCAGTCCAACTGCTGTAATCCTCTCTGTGAACATAATATACCGTTACATTACCGTTTTCGGAGAAAGCATTTTTTACGGTTGCATCAGCGGAAATAACGTGCATTGTTCCGTTGTCATCCGTATAATTCTGCGATTCGTTCATATCAAAATCCATTGCAATCTGCGGTATACTTTCAACCATATTTACCGTGAACTCGTATATCGGCGATACATTGCCGTTTTCCAATTTAACTTGATAACAGAAAGTGTTACTTCCCTTTTCAAATTGCAAACCGCCCGTTGCCGTTACTCCGTCAAGAGTTTCTTTTGCAGTGTTTTGCATTAAGTTTATCTCGTATTCTCTTGTTAGGTCAGTAGTCTTTTCAAACGGTAAATCTTCTCCGCCATTGCACGCTTTATTCCACAAGCGGAATCCCTCTGCCTTACCGATTGTTTCACCGCACAATTCTTTTGAAACATCATTGCTCTTAAGCGTCATTTTGACGATATGTGCCATATTCTGTTCTAAAGAATATCCCTCATCTTCATTACGGTCAATCTCCTTAAATTCAGCATTACCGATATTGATTGTTTTAAATGCCGTATCGCTTTCTTTTACGATTGACGGTATCGGATTAGGAATAGGGTAATATTCGTGTTCGGGAATGATTTCATATCTGTTTACACCGACATCTGCCGATGTTTTGATATTGTCAAGAAGTACCGCCGTATCGCACTTAAATTCGGCAGGGCTGTCACTGCCTGTCTGATACAAATAAACCGCAATTCTGTATGTATCCGTTCCAAGCAAGTTACCGTCTTTATCTCTAAGCGGCATTGCAAGAGTTTGACTTGCATTTCTGCTTAGCTTTGCGTTGTAAACCTCGTTGTTTTCCGAATTTGTTATTGCCACATACGATTTATCAAAGTCCAAATTATCCGTAACCCAATCGGCAACTTTTGTATTTGACAATTCAAAATTAATTCTGACATCAGTCATATCGCCGTTTCTTCTTATGTGCTTGTCATCACCTACTCCTGTGGCTTTAATAACATCTCCGTTACTGTCCTTTATTGAAGTAAATTCAAGATTATATACATTATCAAGTACAGGTGCGGTCATAACATTAAAGTCGCCCTCCGCTTGATATGTCACTTCTTCTTCGGAATTGGACGGCTTTATACTTGCACCGCTTACAGGTGTCAAATCTGCAAACGCACTTTCAAATTTTACGTTTACTGTACCGTAAAAGTTTTTAAGTTCATTCACTCCGTCCGCCGTAAGAGCGGTTACTCCGTCAAAACCGTTTTTATCCTCGTTGTATGTAACCGCATACCATGTGCCGTCAAAATCAAATATGTTTTTACTGTCGGCACTGTCATATACGCTTGCGTAAGTCTTGTCACCCATTGTAAGTGTTACACGTGTGGCGGCATTAGCTTTATTGTCGGGATTGTCAGGTGCCGAAATTTGCACATCAGGCTTTGTATGTATCTGTGACAAATCGCTTACAACCGTATATTTTGCCTTTGCCTTTGTCAAGTCGGCATACACCTCATAACGTGAAACATTCGACTTGTTACCTTTAAAGTCTGTCGCATACACAAGCAATTCTTTTTCATATTTTTGTGCCGCGTCAAATTTAGTTTCAAAGTCAAAAACTCCGTCATTAAGCAAGCCCTCCGACCAATCACTGTCAGTCGGTTCAACACCTTTGTCTACAAGCTGATATTTAACATTCAGGCCGTCCGTGTTAAAATCGGTTACACGTACCTTTGCCAATATCTTTGCGGTATCGTTTTCATACTCGGTATTCATCGACATAAGCGCAACAT